>NZ_JBGLYK010000375.1:0-2919 GCF_047304025.1 Pseudomonas sp. Pseusp97
GTCCCCTCTCCCTTCAGGGAGAGGGTTAGGGAGAGGGGAAATCGCCGGTATGAGGTTTCAGATAAAGACAGTTGCTCTTACGAGAGCCGAAGCGCCGGCACCAAGCGGTTCGCGAGCGAGCTCGCTCCTACGAAAAGCAAAGAAAACGGCGCCCGCAGGCGCCGTCATCCGCTCAGGCAACTATCACCCCTGGGACTTCTTGATGATCGCCTCGGCAATGTTCGCCGGTGCCTCGGCGTACTTGGTGAACTCCATCGAGTAGCTCGCACGCCCTTGCGACATCGAGCGCACGTCCGTGGCATAGCCGAACATCTCGCCCAGCGGCACCTCGGCGCGGATGACCTTGCCCGCTGGCGTGTCTTCCATGCCCTGGATCAGCCCGCGCCGGCGGTTCAGGTCGCCCATCACGTCGCCCATGTAGTCCTCCGGCGTCACCACCTCGACCTTCATCACCGGCTCCAGCAGTACCGCGCCGCCCTTCTGCGAGAGCTGCTTGGTGGCCATCGAAGCGGCGATCTTGAACGCCATCTCGCTGGAGTCCACATCGTGGTAGGAGCCGTCGAACACCGAGGCCTTCAGGCCGATCAGCGGGTAGCCGGCGAGCACGCCGTTCTGCATCTGTTCCTCGATGCCCTTCTGGATCGCCGGGATGAATTCGCGCGGGATCACGCCGCCGACCACCTCGTTGACGAACTCCAGCCCATCCTTGCCCTCGTCGCCCGGTTCGAAGCGAATCCAGCAGTGGCCGAACTGGCCACGGCCGCCGGACTGGCGAACGAACTTGCCCTCGATCTCGCACTTCTTGCGGATGGCCTCGCGGTAGGCCACCTGCGGTTTGCCGATGTTGGCCTCGACGTTGAACTCGCGGCGCATGCGGTCGACGATGATGTCCAGGTGCAGCTCACCCATGCCGGAGATGATGGTCTGCCCGGTTTCCTCGTCGGTCTTGACGCGGAACGAGGGGTCTTCCTGGGCCAGCTTGGACAGGGCGATGCCCATCTTCTCCTGGTCGGCCTTGGTCTTGGGTTCCACCGCCACGGAGATCACCGGATCGGGGAAGTCCATGCGCTCGAGGATGATCGGCTTGTCGATGGAGCACAGGGTGTCGCCGGTGGTGACGTCCTTCATGCCGATCAACGCGGCGATGTCGCCGGCGCGCACTTCCTTGATTTCCTCGCGCTGGTTGGCGTGCATCTGCACCATCCGGCCGACGCGCTCCTTCTTGATCTTCACCGAGTTGAGCACGGCGTCGCCGCTGCTCAGGACGCCGGAATACACGCGAGCGAAGGTCAGGGTGCCGACGAAGGGGTCGGTGGCAATCTTGAAGGCCAGCGCGGAGAACGGCTCGCTGTCGTCGGCGTGGCGCTCCAGGTGCTTCTCCTCGTCGTCCGGGTGGGTGCCGTTGATGGCAGGAATTTCCGTGGGCGCCGGCAGGTAGTCGATCACCGCATCCAGTACCAGCGGCACGCCCTTGTTCTTGAACGAGGAGCCCAGCACCGCCGGGACGATCTGGTTGGCCAGGGTGCGCTGGCGCAGGCCGGCCTTGATCTCCTCGGTAGTCAGCTCCTGGCCTTCGAGGTACTTGTTCATCAGCTCGTCGTTGGCTTCGGCCGCGGCCTCGACCATATGCGCGCGCCACTCTTCCGCCAGCGCCTGCAGCTCCGCCGGAATCGGCTCCTCGGTGTAGCTGGTGCCCTGGTCGGCGTCGTTCCAGACGATGGCCTTCATCTTCACCAGGTCGATCTGCCCGGCGAAGGTTTCCTCCGAGCCGATGGCCAGCTGGATCGGCACCGGGGTATGCCCCAGGCGCTGCTTGATCTGCGCCACCACGCGCAGGAAATCGGCGCCCTGGCGGTCCATCTTGTTGACGTAGGCCAGGCGCGGCACGTGGTACTTGTTGGCCTGGCGCCAGACGGTCTCGGACTGCGGCTCGACGCCATCGGCGCCGCTGAACACCACCACTGCGCCGTCGAGCACGCGCAGGGAGCGTTCCACCTCGATGGTGAAGTCCACGTGGCCGGGGGTGTCGATGATGTTGAAGCGGTACTTGTTGGGGTACTGCTTGGACGAGCCCTGCCAGAACGCCGTGGTGGCCGCCGAGGTGATGGTGATGCCGCGCTCCTGTTCCTGCACCATCCAGTCCATGGTCGCCGCGCCGTCGTGCACCTCGCCCATCTTGTGGTTCACACCGGTGTAGAAAAGGATGCGCTCGGTGGTGGTGGTCTTGCCGGCGTCGACGTGGGCGACGATGCCGATGTTGCGGTAAAGCTCGATGGGCGTGGTGCGAGCCATGGTGTGCTCCGTATCTGCTGGGTGACTGCCGGGCCTGCTGCTGCGGGTCCGTTGCCTGCGCGGGACGGCGAAAGGAAATGCAGCGTCAGAAATTTCTGAGCGCAACAGGCTCAAGGTAGCGCGTCTTCGTGGCAATTCCAGTGTCGGAGGGCCGCCGGCGATGTCGTCCGACCGGCTGCGCCGCCGTGCCATTGCGCTCTGCCGCGGGAAAACCATAAAATGATAGGCATTCTCAAATGAAAATCTGACGCACGCACTGTGGCCCTCGTCGAAACCCCGTCCCCGCAGCACCTGCACACCCTCTACAACGAGCACAACGGCTGGCTCCAGCAGTGGCTGCGCGGCAGGCTGGGCAACGCCTGGGATGCCGCCGACCTCGCCCATGACACCTTCCTGCGCCTGCTGCGGCGGCCGCTGGAAGACCTCGGCGAGCGCCCGCGCGCCCTCCTCACCCACATCGCCAAGGGCCTGCTGGTGGACCGCTGGCGGCGCCAGGAGATCGAGCGCGCCTACCTGGAAAGCGTCGCCGCACTGCCCGAAGAGCTGGCGCCCGGGGGGGGGGGGGGGGGGGGGGGGGGGGGGGGGGGGGGGGGGGGGGGGGGGGGGGGGGGGGGGGGGGGGGGGGGG
>NZ_JBGLYK010000376.1:0-2912 GCF_047304025.1 Pseudomonas sp. Pseusp97
GGGCGGGGGGATGCGGGCGGTCGGCTGACCGGGCGGCTCTTCGTAGGAGCGAGCTCAGCTCCAGGTGCCCATTGTAGGAGCGGACCTTGTCCGCGAATCTCCGCAGCCGCACCTGCGTTACAGGATGAATATCCTGTAGGCGGGCGCAGTGTTGAGGTGCTCCCTGTTGGAAGGCATTCCGCCGCGAGGGATTTCGCGGACAAGGTCCGCTCCTACGTGAAGTCCTGCCTTCTCCCTAATCCTGGCTGCGCGCCCTGCTCCGAAGGGAGAGGGGACCGTTCGTGCAGGATGAGACCAGGGCGTCAGCTGGCACGGATAGCTCCCTCTCCCTTCAGGGAGAGGGCTGGGGAGAGGGAAAGCCCAGGCACGGACTTTCAGAAGAAGGCAGTTGCTCCGACAGGGTGAGCCCGCGAGCGCAAACCGGGAGGGTCAATCCCGCCATCTATCCCCCGAGGGATATATACACCCCGAAAGCCCCGTTGCTAGCGTGAGCCCCAACAAGAACAAAGCGGGAGCGCGCGGTGATGGAGAGCGGTCAGGACTTCGATATCGAATTCCGTAACGTGGTCAAGCGCTACGGCAGCGTGCCGGCGGTCAACGGGCTGAGCTTCAGGGTGAAGCGCGGCGCCTTCCATTCCTTCCTCGGCAGCTCCGGCTGCGGCAAGACCACCACCCTGCGGATGATCGCCGGCTTCGAGCAGCCCAGCGAAGGCGAGGTTCTGCTGGCCGGCAAGGCGGTGGCCGGGGTGCCGGCGCACCAGCGCGCGGTGAACATGGTGTTCCAGCACTACGCGCTGTTCCCGCACCTGACGGTGGCCGAGAACATCGCCTACGGCCTGCGCTATCGCACGCCGCGCCCGGACCGCGCGCAGCAGCGCCGCATGGCCGACGAGGCGCTGGAGATGGTGCGCCTGTCCGGCTTCGGTGCGCGCAAGCCGCACGAGCTTTCCGGCGGCCAGCAGCAACGCGTGGCGCTGGCCCGCGCGCTGGTGAACAAACCCACCGTGCTGCTGCTCGACGAGCCGCTCGCCGCGCTGGACCGCAAGCTGCGCAAGGAGATGCAGTCGGAGCTGCTGCGTCTGCAGCGCGAGGTCGGCATCACCTTCGTGCTGGTCACCCATGACCAGGAGGAAGCGCTGTCGATGAGCGACAGCATCAGCATCATGAAGGACGGCCTGATCATCCAGACCGCCACCCCCGAAGCGCTCTACGAGACCCCGGCGAGCCGCTACGTGGCCGACTTCATCGGCGAATCCAACCTGTTTTCCGGCACGGTGCGCCGCCTCGACTCCGGACGTGTGGTGCTGGGCACCCCGGCCGGGCTGGAGCTGAGCAGCCCGCCGACGCCCACCGGCCCTGCGCTGGCGCCCCAGGCCGAAGGCTGCATCGCGGTGCGACCGGAGCTGGTCGGCATCGCCGCCGCCGATTCGGACCTGCAGCGCGAAGTGCGGCTGAAGGGCCGCGTCGAAGACCGCATCTACCTGGGCAATCTCACCGAATACCGCGTGCGCACCGACGCCTTCGGCATCGTCTGCGTGCGCGTGCCGCGCAAGGCCGGCGGCGAGGCGGAAGCCTTCGAGCATGGCGCGCCGGTGCAGGTCGGCTGGAACCAGGCCAGCGGCCTGGCCATGGCGCTCTGAAAACGATCCAACCCTAACGACAAAAGATCAGCAGACAGGCGGGGAGTGACGATGGACAAGAAGAGCTTCATCAAGACGATGCGCAGCTGGGAAAACGGCTCCATCACGCGGCGCGACTTTCTCGGCAGAACCGGCCTGGGGCTGGCGATGGCAGTGGTCGCCGCCAACACCCCCGGCCTGCTGAGCGGCAAGGCCTACGCCGCCGAGGGCAGCAACATCGGTGATCGCCTGGCCCTGGCCACCTGGCCGAACTACCACAGCCAGGAGAACTTCGACGCCTTCGCCAAGGCCACCGGCGCGCGGGTGCAGATGAACGTGTTCGGCTCCAACGAGGAGATGCTCGCCAAGCTGCAGGCCGGCGGCAGCGGCTGGGACGTCTTCGTGCCGACCAACTACACCATCAGCACCTACGTGCAGCTTGGGCTGATCGAGCCGCTGGATCTCTCGCGCATTCCCAACTTCGACCCCAAGGCCTTCGAGGAGCGCTTCATGGCCCAGGGCACGGTGGACGGCAAGGTCTACGCGGTGCCGAAGAACTGGGGCACCACCGGCATCGTCTATGACTCCAGCCGCGTGAAGGGCAACCCGGATTCCTGGAAGCAGTTCTGGGACCTGACCCTGACCAGCGCCTCGGGCCGCACCATCGTCCACGACTACCAGCTCACCGCCATCGGCAACGCGCTGAAGTACTACGGCTACAGCTTCAACTCGCTGGACCCGAAAGAGCTGGCCGAGGCCGAGAAGCTGCTGATCCAGGCCAAGCCGCACCTGTTCGCGATCAACTCCGACATCCAGCCCTCGCTGCGCAACGGCGACGCCTGGATGGCCATGGCCTGGACCGGTGACGCCTCGCAGCTGCACCGCGACAACCCGGACATGACCTTCGTGCTGGGCAAGGAAGGCGGCGAGATCTGGAGCGACTTCTTCGCCATCCCCAAGAGCGCCGAGCACCGCGATGCCGCCTACGCGTTCATCAACTACCTGCTCGACCCGCAGCACAACAAGCTGGAGGTGCTCTCCCACGGCTACCCGAGCGGGGACAAGCGCGTCGATGCGCTGCTCTCCAAGGAGATGCTCGACGACCCGATCATGTACCCGGCGGCCGAGCGTCTTTCGCCGCTGGAGTTCGGCGCCGCGGCGACCCTCACCAGCCCGGCGCGCGCCGAGCTGATGGCGCGGTTCAAGGCCGCCTGATCGGCTCTTCGTAGGAGCGAGCTTGCTCGCGAACGAATTCCCCGGCAGCTCTGAGGCTGGGCGGGTTCGCGAGCAAGC
>NZ_JBGLYK010000377.1:0-2895 GCF_047304025.1 Pseudomonas sp. Pseusp97
GCACGCAGCCGAGCACGGCTTCGTCCACTTCTTCCGCGCCCAGGCGGGCACGTTCGACGGCGGCGCGGATCGCGGCAGCCCCGAGGGTGGCGGCGGTGACGTCCTTGAACTCGCCGAGGAAGCCGCCCATGGGGGTACGGGTGGCACTGACAATGACGATGGGATCGTTCATGACTCTCTCCTCCTGCTTACTTCGCAGCCATGCGAATGGCGCCGTCGAGGCGGATCACCTCGCCGTTGAGCATGCTGTTCTCGATGATGTGGCGGGCCAGCGCGGCGTACTCGTCCGGGCGACCGAGGCGCGGCGGGAACGGCACGCTGGCGCCGAGGGAGTCGCGCACTTCCTGGGGCATGCCGGCCATCATCGGCGTCTCGAAGATGCCGGGGGCGATGGTCATCACGCGGATGCCCGAGCGCGCCAGTTCGCGGGCGATCGGCAGGGTCATGCCGACCACCGCGCTCTTCGAGGCGGAGTACGCAGCCTGGCCGATCTGCCCGTCGAAAGCGGCGACGGAGGCGGTGTTGATGATGATGCCGCGCTCGCCGCCGGCATCCGGCTCGTTGCGCGCCATGGCTTCGGCGGCCAGGCGCAGCATGTTGAAGGTGCCGATCAGGTTGATGTTGATGGTGCGGGTGAAGCTTTCCAGCCCATGCACGCCGTTGCGGCCGATGACCTTCTCCGCCGGGGCCACGCCCGCGCAGTTGGCCAGACCGTGCAGCGCGCCGAAGGCGTCCAGCGCAAGTTGCACCGCCGCCTTGCCGTCCGCCTCGCTGCACACGTCGGTGCGGATGAAGCGCGCATTCGCCTCGCCCAGCTCGGCGGCCTGGGCGGCGCCGGCTTCGGCATTGACGTCGGCCAGCACCACCCTGGCGCCAGCGCTCACCAGCAGCTTCGCGGTGGCCGCGCCGAGGCCGGAACCGCCGCCGGTGATGAGGAATACCTTGTTCTGGATCTGCATGAAGTCTCTCCGCTGTACTTAGTGAGCCGCCGCTTTCTCGGCCGCTTCGCGTTGCCTGGCGATCTCCTGGTTGCGCAGGAGGAAGCGCTGGATCTTGCCGCTGGGGGTCTTGGGCAGTTCGTCGACGAACTCCACCTCGCGCGGGTAGCTGTGCGCCGACAGTCGCTTGCGCACGTACTGTTGTAGTTCCTCGGCCAGCTCCGCGCCCGGCCGGTAGGACGAACAGAGCACCACGAAGGCTTTGACCAGTTCGGTGCGCTCCGGGTCCGGCTTGCCGATCACCGCCGCTTCGATCACCGCCGGATGCTCGATCAGTGCGCTCTCCACGTCGAACGGGCCGACGCGGTAGCCGGAGGTGGTGATCAGGTCGTCGGCGCGGCCGACGAAGCTGATGCTGCCGTCGGCGTTCAGTTCCACGGTGTCGCCGCTCAGGTAGTAGTCGCCGACGAAGGCCTTGGTCTGCATGCCCTGGTAGCCGGCGAACCACATCAGCGGAGACTGGCGGCGGTCCATGGCCAGCACGCCGGGCTGGCCGGGGGGCAGCTCGTTGCCCTGCTCGTCCAGCACTACCACGCGGTGGCCGGGGATGGAGAAGCCGGCGGCGCCGAGATGCACCGGATGCTGCAGTTCGTGATGGTTGGCCAGCACCATGCCCAGCTCGGTCTGGCCGTAGTGATCGTGGATGGTCACGCCCAGCTCGCTGGCGAACCAGCGGATGACTTCCGGAGTCAGCGGCTCACCGGCGCTGCTCACCGCGCGCAGGCGCCCCCTGAGCGGTTTGGACACCGCCTCGCCGGCGGCGATCAGCAGGCGGTACGCGGTGGGCGAACCGGCCAGGTTGGTGATGCCGTACTTGCGCACGATGCGGCAGGTGCTCTCCACCGTGAACGCGCCTTCGTAGAAGGTGATCGGGTGCCCCATGGCCAGCGGCCCGGTGACACCGTAGTAGAGCCCGTAGGCCCAGCCCGGATCGGCGAGGTTCCAGAACGAATCCTCCTCACGCAGCCCCACTGCATCGCGCATGTAGCCGACGAAGGCGACTATGGCCTTGAGCGGCACGGCCAGCGGCTTGGCCAGCCCGGTGGTGCCGGAGGTGAACATCAGCAGGAAGGTGTCTTCGCCGCTGCGCAGTACCGGTTCGAAGTCCGGCGAATGGCGTTCCAGTTCGGCCCAGAAGCTGTAGTCGCCGTGACGGATGCCTTGTCCTTTCGGGCCGCCGACAGTCACCAGCGTGGGAGCGTCGGGCACCTCGTCGAGCTTGCCGCGGTTGGCGCCGTCGGTTACCACCACCTTGCTGCCGGCCAACTTGACCCGGTGCTCGATGGCCTTCGGCCCGAAGGCGGTGAACAGCGGCTGGTAGACCGCGCCCAGGCGCCAGGTGCCGAGCACGGCGATCAGCAGCTCCGGTGTGCGCGGCAGCATGCCGGACACCACGTCGCCGGGGCGCACGCCGAGGCCGTGGAGGAAGCTGGCGAAACGACCGGAAAGCTCCTTGAGCTGGGTGAAGGTGTAGGAGGCGCTGTCGCCGTCCTTGCCTTCCCAGAACAGCGCGACGCGGCCGGGAATGGCGTGGCGGTCGCAACATTCGACACAGGCATTGAGGGCATCGAGGTTGCCGGCCAGGACGGCTTCGGCGGTGGCGCGGTAGTCGAACTCGGCCGTGGCGGCGGTATGGGAACGCATCGCGGAACTCCTGGGTTTGTTCTTGTCTGGAGTCCCCTGATGTTCCCGCTGCGCTGGCGCGCGGGCAATGTCGAAAGCCGCCAATCTGGATGAGCGGATTGGACAGCTGTGGTGCTGCGTGATGGTTGGATTTTCGTAGGAGCGGACTTCGCCCGCGACGGGTTGGTGCCGTGCGGTTAGGGGGGGCGGCCACGGGGAAGCAAAACAGAGTATGGGGGTACGGGATGGGGCGGACGGGGGGGGACGACCCCCC
>NZ_JBGLYK010000378.1:0-2822 GCF_047304025.1 Pseudomonas sp. Pseusp97
CCGCCCTGCTGCTGGAGGGCTGGCTGGCCGACAACGCCCCCGCCTGATTCCCGGCCCCTGCCTGGCGTGGCCGCAGCGTCCTTGACCTGAGGCAGCGCCGGCGCAGCGAAAGCCACTAAGCTTGCCGGACCACTCCTCGCGGAGACGGTCCGCCCCGATGGCCGCCCGCGCCGGGTGGCCTCGCCAACCGAACCGGAGACGTCATGACCCTGCCCAGCCCCGCCGAACTCATTCCCCGCATGGCCACCGACCTGCGCAACTACCTGGCGCAGCGTGGTATCGACTCGCCGCGCTTCGTCGGCATCCACACCGGCGGCATCTGGGTCGCCCAGGAACTGCTCAAGGCACTGGGCAGCGACGAGATCCTCGGCATCCTCGACGTGTCCTTCTACCGCGACGATTTCACCCGCAGCGGCCTGCACCCGCAGGTCCGTCCGTCGGAACTGCCCTTCGAGATCGACGGCCAGCACCTGGTGCTGGTGGACGACGTGCTGATGAGCGGCCGGACCATCCGCGCCGCGCTCAACGAGCTGTTCGACTACGGCCGCCCGGCCAGCGTGACCCTGGTCAGCCTGGTGGACCTGAACAAGCGCGAACTGCCGATTCGCCCGGATGTCGTCGGCGAAACCCTGTCCCTGGCACCCAACGAGCGGGTAAAATTGCGCGGTCCCGCACCACTCGTCCTCGAGCGCACGCTTCTCAGCACCGCGCTGTAACTTCGCGCGCCCGGACATCCACCCCCAACTTTCAGGGCCTGCCACATGCCGACCGACGCCAAGCGCCCGCTGCAGCTCAATGACCTGGGCCAGCTGCGCCACTTCCTCTCGCTCGACGGGTTGTCCCGCGAACTGCTGACTGAAATCCTCGATACCGCCGACTCCTTCCTCGAAGTCGGCGCCCGCGCGGTAAAGAAAGTCCCGCTGCTGCGCGGCAAGACCGTGTGCAACGTGTTCTTCGAGAACTCCACGCGCACCCGCACCACCTTCGAACTGGCCGCCCAGCGCCTGTCCGCCGACGTCATCTCGCTGAACGTGTCGACCTCCTCGACCAGCAAGGGCGAGACGCTCACCGACACCCTGCGCAACCTCGAGGCCATGGCCGCCGACATGTTCGTCGTGCGTCACAGCGACTCGGGCGCCGCGCACTTCATCGCCGAGCACGTCAGCCCCAATGTCGCCGTGATCAACGGCGGCGACGGCCGTCACGGCCACCCGACCCAGGGCATGCTCGACATGCTCACCATCCGCCGCCACAAGGGCAGCTTCGAAAACCTCTCGGTGGCCATCGTCGGCGACATCCTGCACTCGCGCGTAGCCCGCTCCGACATGCTGGCGCTGAAGACCCTCGGCTGCCCGGACATCCGCGTCATCGCCCCGCGCACCCTGCTGCCGGTGGGCCTGGAAGAGCAGTACGGGGTGAAGGTGTTCACCGACGCCAACGAAGGCCTGAAGGACGTCGACGTGGTGATCATGCTGCGCCTGCAGCGCGAGCGCATGGCCGGCGGCCTGCTGCCCAGCGAAGGCGAATTCTTCAAGCTCTACGGCCTGACCCAGAAACGCCTGCAGCTGGCCAAGCCCGACGCCATCGTCATGCACCCCGGCCCGATCAACCGCGGCGTGGAGATCGATTCCGCCGTGGCCGACGGTGAACAGTCGGTGATCCTCAATCAGGTCACCTACGGCATCGCCATCCGCATGGCCGTGCTGTCCATGGCCATGAGCGGCCAGAACGCCCAACGCCAGCTGGAACAGGAGGACGCGCAATGACCGTCAGTATTCGTGGCGCCCACCTGATCGACCCGGCCAGCGGCCTGGACAAGGTCTGCGACCTGCACATCGAGGCCGGCCGCATCGTCGCGATCGGCGACGCGCCCCAGGGCTTCCACGCCGCCCAGGAAATCGACGCCGCCGGCCTGATCGCCGCGCCCGGCCTGGTGGACCTGAGCGTCGCCCTGCGCGAGCCGGGCTACAGCCGCAAGGGCAGCATCGAGAGCGAAACCCGCGCCGCCGCGGCCGGTGGCGTCACCAGCCTGTGCTTCCCGCCGCAGACCAAGCCGGTGCTGGACACCTCCGCCGTCGCCGAGCTGATCCTCGACCGCGCCCGTGAAGCCGGCAACGCCAAGGTCTTCCCCATCGGCGCGCTGACCAGGGGCCTGGCCGGCGAGCAACTGTCCGAGCTGGTCGCCCTGCGCGACGCCGGTTGCGTGGCCTTCACCAACGGCCTGGCGCCGATGGCGAGCAACCGCGTGCTGCTGCGCTCGCTGGAATACGCGGCGACCTTCGACCTGACCGTGATCTTCACCTCCCAGGACGCCGAGCTGGCCGAAGGCGGCCTCGCCCACGAAGGCCCGACCGCCAGCTTCCGTGGCCTGGCCGGCATCCCGGAAACCGCCGAGACCGTGGCCCTGGCCCGCAACCTGCTGCTGGTGGAACAGTCCGGCGTGCGCGCGCACTTCAGCCAGCTGACCAGTGCCCGCGGCGTCGAGATGATCGCCCAGGCCCAGGCCCGTGACCTGCCCGTCACCGCCGACGTGGCGCTGTACCAGCTGATCCTGACCGACGAGGCGCTGGCGGACTTCTCCAGCCTGTACCACGTGCAGCCGCCGCTGCGCTCGCACAAGGACCGCGACGCCCTGCGCGAAGCGGTGAAGAGCGGCGTGATCCAGGCCATCGCCAGCCACCACCAGCCCCACGAGCAGGACGCCAAGAACGCCCCGTTCGCCGCGACCGACCCGGGCATCAGCAGCGTCGAGCTGCTGCTGCCGCTGGCCATGACCCTGGTGCAGGACGGCCTGCTCGACCTGCCGACCCTGCTCGCGCGCC
>NZ_JBGLYK010000379.1:0-2716 GCF_047304025.1 Pseudomonas sp. Pseusp97
GGCGTACAGCAGCACATTCATTGCTTGGCTGGCTCCAGGTAGACCTCGGCGTAGCTGTCGTTGAGGCTGGTGGCGCTACCTCGCGCAGATCGCTCACCTCGACCTGGGCTACTCCTACCGCAACCAGGAAGGCGTCTGGCAACTGATCGCCGAGCGCCTGCCGGCCACGCTGCTGTTGATGGGATCGGCCTTCGCCGTGTCGCTCACCCTGGGCGTGACCCTCGGCGTGCTCGCCGCGCGCAGCCAGCAGGGCAGCGGCCGCCTCGACCGCTTCATTGGCCGCGCCGTCTGGGTGCTGTTCGCTACGCCACCGTTCTGGCTGGCCCTGCTGCTGGTGCTGCTGTTCTCCGTGCAGCTCGGCTGGCTGCCGGCCTTCGGCATGCAGAGCGTCGGTGCCGACCTGAGCGGCTGGGACTGGTGGGCGGATCGCCTCGGCCATCTGCTGCTGCCGTGCCTGTCGCTGAGCTTCCTCTCGCTGGCGATGTACGTGCACCTGACGCGCAGCGCCATGCTCGACATCCTGCCCCAGGAACATGTGCGCCTCGCCCGCGCCAAGGGGCTGGGCGAAGGGCGAATCCTGCTCGCCCATGTGCTACGCAATGCCCTGGTACCGGTGGTGACCTTCGCCGGCCTGCAGCTCGGCCAACTCGCCAGTGGCGCGTTGCTGATCGAGGTTGTCTACGCCTGGCCGGGCATCGGCCGGCTGCTCTACGACGCGCTCAGCCAGCGTGATTACGCGCTGCTGCTGGGTGTGTTCCTGGTGATCTCCTGCCTGGTGGTGGCGTTCAACTTCCTCACCGATCTGCTCTGCCGCCTGTTGGACCCGCGCATCGGCGCGGCGGGGGAGGTGCGATGAGCCTGCGCCTTGCCTTCCTCCGTCCCGGCGCGCTGCTGGCCGCCGGCTTCCTGGTCCTGCTGTCGCTGTCGGCACTGCTGGCGCCCTGGCTGTGCTCGGCTTCGCCCTGGGAGATGCTGGCGCGGCCGCTGATCCCACCGTTCAACGTCGCCAGCCACTGGCTGGGCACCGACATGCTCGGCCGCGATATCGCTATAGGGCTGCTTTACGGCGCTCGCACTTCGCTGACCGTGGGGCTGCTGGCGACGCTGGCGACCCTGCTGCCGGCACTGCTGATTGGCGCCACCGCCGGCTATTTCGGCGGCTGGATCGACGAGCTGCTGATGCGCATCGCGGAGTGCTTCCAGATCATTCCGCAGCTCGTCCTGGCGGTGGTGCTGGTGGCGCTGATGGAACCCTCGGTGGGCTCGGTGGTGCTCGCTCTCGCGCTGGTGGCCTGGCCTCCGGTGGCGCGGCTGGTGCGCAGCGAATTCATGAGCCTGCGCCAGCGCGAGTTCGTCCAGGCGGCGCTGGTGCTCGGCCAGCGCCCGGCGCGCATCGTCTTCGTGCAGATCCTGCCCAACGCGCTGTCGCCACTGCTGGTAAGCCTGACCTTCATCCTGGCTGCCGCCATCCTCACCGAAGCCGCGCTGGCCTTCCTCGGCCTGGGCGATCCGGAAGCGATGAGCTGGGGCTACATGATCAATGCCTCGCGCAATCTGCTGCGCGAAGCCCCTTCGATGAGCCTGCTGCCGGGCGTGGCGATCCTGCTCACGGTGCTCTCGGTGCAGCGCGTCGGCGAAGCGCTGCGCGAAGCCGTGCAGGCGCCCGGCCACGGAGGACGGCCATGAGCGAGCAACTACTGGAAGTGCGCGACCTGCGCATCGACCTGCCGGCGGGCGGCGACCGTGCCAGCGCGGTCAGCGGTTTGTCCGTCGACCTGGCGGCCGGTGAAGTACTCTGTGTGGTCGGCGAATCCGGCTCGGGCAAGTCGATGCTGGCCAATGCCATCCTGCGCCTGCTGCCGGCGCACCTGAAGCCGGTGGCAGGCAGCATCCGCTTTCGCGGTGAGGACCTGGCGGGGCGCAGCGAGGAGGGCATGCGGGAGCTGCGCGGCAAGGACATCGCCATGGTGTTCCAGGAACCGATGAGCGCGCTCAACCCGCTTATGAGCATCGGCCGGCAGATCGACGAGAGCCTGCGTGCCCACGGCGTGGCGCAGGCCGCGAAGCGCCGCGAGCGAGTGCTCGACCTGCTCGGCTACGTCGGCCTGCCCGAACCGCAGACCCTCTACCACGCCTATCCCTTCCAGCTCTCCGGCGGCCAGCGCCAGCGGGTGGTGATCGCCATCGCCCTGGCGCTGGAGCCGGCGCTGCTGATCGCCGACGAGCCGACCTCGGCGCTGGACGTCAGCACCCAGGCGCAGGTGCTCGACCTGCTGCGGCGCATCCGCCGCGAGAAGGGCATGGCGGTGCTGCTGATCACCCATGATTTCGCCGTGGTGGAGGCCATCGCCGACCGCGTGCTGGTGATGGAAAAGGGCCGCGTCGTCGAACAGGGCGCGCTGCGCCAGGTACTGGATGCTCCGCAGCATTCCTACACCCGCCAGTTGCTGGCGGCGTTGAACCATGCTCCGCGCGGCCCGCGCCGCTTCGCCGCGGACGCCGCGCCGCTGCTGGAAGTGGCCGGCCTGCACAAGCACTACGACAGCCGCCAGGGGCTCTGGCGCCGGCGTCGGGTCACCGCGCTGGTTGACGCATCCTTCAGTCTGCGCCCCGGCGAGTGCCTGGGCATAGTCGGCGAGTCCGGCTCGGGCAAGACCACCCTGGGCCGCGCGCTGGTGCGCCTGCTGCGCCCGGACGGCGGGCAGCTGTCTCTAAA
>NZ_JBGLYK010000037.1:0-34597 GCF_047304025.1 Pseudomonas sp. Pseusp97
GCGTACCGCGATGGCCGCCGGCGTGCCGGTGGTGCCGGGCTCGCCGGGCGAGTTGGAGGACATCGAGGCGGCGCTGCGCTGTGCGCAGGAGGTCGGCTATCCGTTGCTGATCAAGGCTTCCGCTGGTGGCGGCGGGCGCGGCATCCGCATCGCTCATGATGCCGACGAGCTGCGTCGCGAGTTCCCCGTCGCCCAGCGCGAGGCGCAGGCGGCGTTCGGCTCCGGGGCGGTGTACCTGGAACGCTTCATCCGCCAGGCGCGGCACATCGAAGTGCAGATCCTGGGCGACGGCGAGCGTGCCGTGCACCTGTTCGAGCGCGAGTGTTCGCTGCAGCGTCGCCGGCAGAAGGTCTTCGAGGAAGCGCCCTCGGCCGCGCTGAATGAACGCCAGCGCGAAGCCCTGTGCGCGAGCGCGGTACGCCTGGCGCAGAGCCTGGGCTATCGCGGCGCCGGTACCCTGGAATACCTGTTCGATTCTCACAGCGGCGAGTTCTTCTTCATCGAGATGAACACCCGCATCCAGGTCGAGCATCCGGTCAGCGAGATGATCACCGGCATCGACCTGGTCCAGGCCATGCTGCGCATCGCCGGCGGCGAGCCGCTGGCGCTGCGCCAGGAAGACATCCGCCTGCAGGGCGCGGCGCTGGAAATGCGCATCAACGCCGAGGACCCGGCGCGCAATTTCTTCCCCTGTCCGGGCGTGGTGGAAAGCCTGGGCTGGCCGCAGGGCGAGGGCGTGCGAGTGGACAGCCACCTGTACCCCGGCTATCGCGTGCCGCCTTACTACGACTCGCTGCTGGCGAAGATCATCGTCCACGGCAAGGACCGCGCGGAAGCGTTCGCCCGTGCCCGGCAAGCGTTGGAGAACACCGAGCTGACCGGCATGGCGACCACCCTGTCGCTGCACCGCTGGCTGCTGGCCGATGCGCGCGTGCAGGCGGCGCAGTTCGATACCGGTACCCTGGAAACCTGGCTGGCCGAGCGTTCGGCCACGGCGGAGGTGTGAGATGCATGAGCAGATCCGCTACAGCTTCGGCGGCGACGAGCACCTGTTCGCCGAGGTCGCCGAATCCATGTCGCTGGAGGCGTTCTTCCGTGGCATGGCCGTTACCCGCGCCATCGAGCAGCAGGGGATTCCCGGCGTGCTGGACGTCTGCCTGGCCAACGCCTCGTTTCAGGTGCGTTTCAATCCCGACCTGATCGCCCCGCAGGCACTGCTCGACCGCGTGCGCGAGCTGGAATCGCTGGCCACCACCGAGCGTCGCATCCAGACGCGGATCATCGAGATCCCGGTGCTGTACAACGACCCCTGGACCCACGAGACGCTGATGCGCTTCCGCGACCGCCACCAGGACCCGGATTCCACCGACCTGGAATACGCCGCGCGGATCAACGGTTACCAGGATGCCCAGGCGTTCATCGAGGCGCACAGCGGCACGCCGTGGTTCGTCTCCATGGTCGGCTTCGTCGCCGGCCTGCCGTTCATGTACCAGATGGTCGAGCGCGAGCGGCAGTTGCAGGTGCCCAAGTACCTGCGGCCGCGCACCGACACGCCGAAACTGACCCTCGGCCACGGCGGCTGCTTCGGCTGCATCTACTCGGTACGGGGCGCCGGCGGCTACCAGATGTTCGGTGTCACCCCCGCGCCGATCTACGACCCGCAACAGAGCCTGGGCTACCTGAAGGACTCCATGGTGTTCTTCCGCGCCGGCGACATCGTGCAGTTCAAGTCCATCGAGCGCGCCGAGTACGACCAGACGGTCGCCGCTGTGGAGGCCGGTAGTTTCGATCTGCGCATCCGTCCGGTGGAGTTCGATCTCGACGCTTTCCTCAACGATCCGCAAGGCTGCAAGCAGCGCCTGCAGGAGGTGCTCCATGTCGCTTAAGGTGCTCAAGCCCGGCCTCGCCACCTCGGTGCAGGATGCCGGCCGTGAAGGTTACTACCACCTGGGCATCCCGCCGTCCGGGGCGCTCGACCAGTATGCGTTGCGCGCGGCCAACCTGCTGGTGGGCAACCCGGCCACGGCGGCGGTGCTCGAATGCACGCTGCTCGGCCCGCAGCTGGAGTTCCAGCGCGATGCGTTGGTGGCCATCTGTGGCGCGGCTATGACGCCGCGCCTGGATGGGGCGGAGATGCCGCTGGACACCGCCTTCTGCGTGCGCGCCGGGCAGGTGCTGGGCTTCGACTTCATCAAGGCCGGCGCCCGCGGCTACATCGCCGTCGATGGCGGCATCGCGGTGCCGGAAGTGCTGGACAGCCGCTCCACCTATGGCCTGGGCGCCATCGGCGGGTACAACGGTCGGCGCCTGCAGGCCGGCGACGAGCTGCCGCTGGGCGAGCCGTCCGGACGCGGGCAGGAAGGCCTGGCGTTGCCACGCTCGCTGCAGATCGAGGTCGGCGGCGAGGTCAGTCTGCGGGTGGTGCCCGGCCTGTATCACCACCGCCTGACGGCGCAGGCCGCCGAGCAGTTCTTCGCCGATACCTGGACCGTCGGCTCCGAGGCGGATCGCACCGGCTACCGCTTCAAGGGCGGTACGCCGCTGGCATTCGAACCGCGCGAGCAGCCGTTCGGCGCAGGTTCCGATCCGTCGAACATCGTCGATGCCTGCTACCCCATCGGCTCGATCCAGGTTCCTGGCGGGCTGGAGCCGATCATCCTGCATCGCGATGCGGTGTCCGGAGGCGGCTACGCGACCATCGGCACGGTGATCAGCCCGGACCTCAATCGCATGGCCCAGATGCAACCCAACCAGAAGGCCCGTTTCGTCGCCATCACCCTGGAAGAGGCCCTGGTGGTGCGCCGTCGCTATAACCAGCAACTCGAAAACCTGAACCGCTTCTTTCTTGCCTAGCCAATAACAACGCCGCGGCGGCGCGATACCCGGTGGCTCCCCTTGAGGGTGCCGCCGCGGCCTCCTGCTGCCGCTCGCCAAGCCCTCATCTTGCGGAGAAACCAAGATGGCAAGTCTGTCGCAGCATCCCGAGGTCGATTCCTCCATTTCCAGTGTTCCCAGCCATGCCCGGATGGGCCGGCTTTCCTTGAGCATGGCCTGGTGGGCCGTGTGCAGCGCCATGTTCTACATCGTCGTGGGCGCCTCTCTGGCGATGGCCTACGGCGCGCGCAACACAATCCTTGGCATGCTGCTGTCGGTGGCATGCTACGGCCTGATCAACGCCGTGATCAGCCGCTACGCCATCCGCACCGGACTTTCCGTGGCACTGTTCTCACGCATTCTGTTCGGCAGCGCGGGCGCCTCCCTGGCGACCTTGATCTTCTTCTCCACGGCTATTTATTACGCGGTGTTCGAGGGCTCGGTAATTGCCGTGGCGCTCAACCACCTTTATCCCGGCGTGTCCTATTCGCTGGCGGCGCTGCTGGTGGTGCTCTACAGCGTGCCCTTGATCTTCGGCGGCGTGCAGCATTGGCTGGACCGCTTCAACGGCGTACTCCTTCCGTTCTACCTGTTCGGTCTGCTGGCGGCGGTGGCACTGTCCATCTCCGCGTACGGCTACCAGCCGCAATGGCTGGATTTCGGCCCGGCGAACCCGCCGTCCGGCGGCTGGTGGGATTGTTTCACGGCCTACATGGGCGTCTGGGTGTTGATGATGTTCACGTTCGACTACGCCCGCTTCGGCAAACCTGAGGACGCCGCCTGGCACGGGCGCTGGAACTTCGGCATGCCCTTCTACCTGGTGACCTTCTTGCTCAACGGAATGGCCGGCATCTACCTGGCCAGCAGCATTCCGCAGGTAGGCGCGCTGAGCGAGGTCACCGTGGTCATGGCGATCCTCAAGCTGATGGGAATTTGGGGGTTGCTGTTCGTCTGGGTGACGCAGACACGGATCAACACCGCCAATTACTACCTGGCGACGGTGAACATGCAGACGTTTTTCGCCGAGGTTTTCCGCCTGCGCGCCTCCAGCGTGGTCTGGGCAGTCGCGGTCGGGGTGGTGGTCTATTCGCTGATGCTGGCCGATGTATTCGCCTGGCTGCTCAAGGCGCTAGCCTGGCAAGGCGTGTTTGTCGTGGCCTGGGTGGGCGTAGCATTGGCGCACATCCTGGGCAGGGCGCCACTGTCGGTCGACGAGCCGGCGCGGCTGAACGGGGTGGGTATTGCCGCCTGGATGTGCGGTGCGCTGCTTGGGTTCGCGCTGATGGAGGCGGGCGGCAGCCTGCAATCCTTCTCTGCACCATTGACGTTCGTGATGTCGGCAGGAGTGTACGTCATGTTGCGCCGCAGGCGCGCAGTGTCGCCTGCCACTACGGCGAACTAATAAAAGAGCCGCCTGACAGATTGCCGCGACACGAAGTAGGAGCATCGTGACGCCATGCTCGACGCTTCAGTCCAGACTCCCGGCGGTGATACGCCGGGAGCAGATCCTTCCGTTTTGTCGTCTTCTGTCAGCCCTCTCGCGCCGCAGTTCCCTTTGTGACCAGAGCGAGCCGCCGCCTTCCGCGGCTAGGCTCGGCGGCTGATTCGAAGGATACCGAGTGCAATCGCTCTGGATTCACGCTGTTTGGACGCGAGCGGGGGATACAGTGCCATCAAGGTGTTGGCTAGTGGAATTCGATAGTTTCTGGGGCATCGGGGGAGACTGTGCACAGATTCGACGGAAGCAGGGTAGCTACCGACCCGTAGCGGATACTAAGCCTCCATGCGGGCAGTCTCGAGAGCTTGCCTTCCTCGAAACTTTCAGCCTCAGTTATCAGCGCCCATTATCGAGCCAAGGAGCTTCTCGGCAATTCAGCTATCTGTTGACGCACTCACTTGTTCCCAAGGTTTGCCCGAGCCCATTCCTCAGCGGTGGTAACGGGGATCGACTGCTGTTCGTTGAAGGTGCCCACTTTAGGCCATGCCACCCCTTTGCCTTGTGCGAACACAGCACGGTATTTTTTGATGTGATGGGTAGGGTCTTTTCTCAGCTCATCCATCAGGTACGCAACAGTCCAGACATTGGTTTTGAATGGACGGCCCAGCACACGTTCAAGGATGCTAGCGACCTGTCCATACGGCACCGTGTCGCCGGAGAGATAGACAATCTCGTTCCGGAAGCGAGGTTCAAAGAAGACGATTTCCGCCGTGAGAGCGCCGATGTCGTCTGGTGTGGTGAGCGTCACGCTGTTCTTGAGACTGCCGAGCGCGTTAACGGTGTCATTGTCGAAGTCGACTACCTCAAATACGGGCTCGAAAAGGAAGCTGGTGAACATGCCCGTCGAGATAATTACCCATTCGGTTTTGTCTTGCGCGCGGAGCGCCTCGCGTACATCGAGTTGAGCATCGAAAAGATCTTGGGGGCTGCCCCGACCGATCACTTCGAAATCCACGCCGAACTGCCAGGGGAAATAGCGCTTCACGCCCGCCCTCAGTGCTGCTGTAGCCAACTTCATGGGCGTTTCTCGACCCGCGACCATGCCCGCACAGCCGATGACAGTATCGAATCGAGCGAACACCTCAGCTAACTGATCAATCGAATCTTTTACAAGATCCGCAGCGACCATTTGGATGCCCAGCCCGCGCAGTTCGTCGATTTCGGCCTTTTTCTCCGGTATCTGGGTGTTGATAGACGACTCCCTGAGAAGAACACTGATTTTGGAGCCGGGTGCGCGTTTGGCCACTCGCGCGAGATTGCGCGAAACCGGTAGGCCAAGTTCGCCAGCGCCGAGTACAAGAATGGACTGAGGGAAGAGAGGGGTTGCTTCGGTCATGATTTCTCCTGAGGCGTGATGCCTATAACATGAGCGAATGCTGGCATGATCGGGCAGTACTCGTAAGAAGGCACACGCGTGATACCAAAGGGGGATTAATGACCAATCAAGACGCTCTGAGCCAGGCAGAGGCCATCTGCCGAACGCTCCGAGAAGATGATGATGGAGTCAGGCGGGAAGTCCTCGCCCACGCGGGAAGCCGATGGTCTTTGGGCATCCTGCATGCCTTGGGCGTGTACGGCACAATGCGACATGCCGACATAAAAAGGCAGATGACCGGGGTGACTCAGCGAATGCTAACGAAGACGCTGCGGGCCATGGAGCGGGATGGGTTGCTACTTCGACGGGAGTTCGGGGAGATTCCTCCTCGCGTCGAATACCAACTGACGCCGTTGGGTATGGAACTGTTGGTTCGGATGTCCCCTGTTTGGATGTGGGTGGTCGAAAACGCCGAGGAGTTTCGCAAGGCGCGTCGCGTTTTCGACAGTCAAGAAGACCGGAAACCCTCTTGGCAGATCCCCACGCCGACTCCTTCGAATCTTGAGTAATCGATTGCGTGCACCTCTCGTTCAGATTGGTGGCACTCGACCTAACCCCGTCGATCACCGAACGTCTGCTAATGGCCGGAAGCAGCCTGTAGATGTGCAAAAAAGAAACTGCAACAGGAGCCCAGAGGGCTCCTGTTTTTGCCGACCTAACGCCAGAGAGACGAGCCTCGTCGGGTAGCGAAATGGAATATGGCGAGCGCCACGATGAGTGTCAGCAACACTGACCAGAACCGCATAGCCAAGACAGTCAGACCGACCACGGCTGCCGTACCGGCGAAGATACTGAATAGTACAAAGAGTTGGCTCAGGAAGCGCAGTAGCCCCATGCCGATTCTCCTATGAAGCGAGCGATCAGGAAGGGCAATGTTGATTAGCTTGGATACGCTGATAGACCTCATCGCGGTGCACGGTGATATGGGGAGGCGCAGATACACCAACGCGCACCTGATTGCCGTTGACTCGAAGTATGACGATCTCGATATCGTCGCCAATGCGGATGGTTTTACCGACGCTGCGGGTGAGGATGAGCATGCTTTACTCCTAAGCGTTTAGTTGGTGCAGGGCTGCTGCTTGGCACCTGCGTTTGCTAATTGATTGGTTGCTGATTGCGCGCTTCAGCGCGTTCGCGCAGCAGCGTGGATAGCGTGGGGCGCGTGCTGGCGGTGATTTGTTCGTTAGCTGGAGCGGGAGAAGTCGCCGTGGTGGCGGCAGGCTCGGGAAAGAATTCATCAACGATCGCTCCGCCTTCTTCTTCGCTATCCTCAAACGCCCCGTTGGCGAAGCCCTGGCGCGCTGCAGCATCGAGGGCTTGCTGGTCGAAGCCGGATGCTTGGCGCACCTCATCGGTCTCTCGGGCATGCTGCAGCGCAGCTTCGATCGACAGCCCGCTGCGTACGGTGATATCGACGTAGAAGATCGGTGAGCCATGGCTTTGTCGGGTGGATTTGCCGCGCAGACGCAGCTCCAGCGGCAGGCACGCTAAACGATCTCCCGAAATCGCTTGGAGGTACTGCAGGCGAGCGGCCAAGGTGCGAATGCTGTTGAAGCCGGTGGTTCGAAACACGAAGCTGCCCAATGCATCTTCATCGCCGACGACCACGTTGAGCCGGCCATACGGCTTGCAGGCGCCACCTTTTGCCAGCGAGCAACCATCGGGCGAAGGGCAGGGCAGTGAGTCGATACTGTCCTTGCCGCGACGCTTACAGGTCTCGCCATTGCCAACGCAGATCGGCCGGCCGGATTGCCGGTCGAACAGACAGTACTCGGCACGGAAATTAAGGTCAGGCGAATTGAACAGCAGGCGGATTGGGATGCTGCGGATCTTGCCGCCTTGGGCTTTGCGCAGCTCTTCGTCGAATGGGTGGTGGATCCAGCCATCACGCAGTTGTACCTGCGAAGTAATGGTGAACTGATCATCTTTTTCCGGCAGGCGCTTACCGTTTTTCTCGACAACCTTGCCGATGGAAATCCGCCCGAGTACGGGCGGCGTGATGGCCAAGCCTTTGAGCATGGTTGGTTCTCCAAGTGAATAAAAAGGGACCGCCCCGAGCCAGGTGACTCCGGGGCGGTCAAGGGGGGAACGATTTCAGCTAACCAGGAAGCGACGGCTTCCCGGTTTGGTCGTTGAGAAGCGTGTGAGGAGATACGGTTTTTCCTTCAGCAACAGAGGGACATCCAGAGCCTGGCTGTCCTTGGCCTTGCGCCAGATCACCGAGCCGTTGGCGAACACCGCTCGACTGGCGTCCCCCATGGCCTGCTGCAGAAACTGTTTGAGCTCAGCCTCGCGCTGGCTGTGGGCCTCGAGAGTGGCTCGCGTTTCCTTCAGCTCATCGAAGGCAGCGCAGAGAATGGGATCCTGAGAAAAGTCCCGCGTGTTGCCGTTGTCTTCGGGGTAGAGACAGCGCAGTGCTTGCTCTGCTGATTCGGAGCCATCGGCCGGCGGCGGGGTGTCGCGTTGCACGTAGTTCCAGAATTCCTGCTCCAGTTCGATCAGCCGAACGATCAACTCGTCGTCACGCTCGATGCGGTGAATCTCCAACTGCTGGCCGCCGAGCAGCACGGCCACGTCTGCCGCCTGCTTACCGGTCACCGCCAACTGATGCATCACCTGTAGCTGCACATACACCGGCACGCCTTCTTTCCAGAGGCGCGCTCCGTTGATGCCTGCGGTCTTGCATTCGAGGATCTGCACATCGCTGGCGCCGATAACCTCGCGGTCGATGTTGGCCAGCATCCAGTTCAGTTTCGGATCAGGGTGCTGCAACACGGCGTTGATGCGCCGTACTCGGTGTCCGCTGCGGCGGGTGTAGTGTGTTGCGACGATCGGTTCGAGGATGTTGCCCCAGTAAGTGGGGCTTTCCTCATGAAGCGGGTCGATCTTTGGCAGGCCGGCATCTCGGCCGGTCTTCTCCAGCCATAACTCCAATTGGGATTTGTACGGATTGAGGCCGACGGCTGCGGCAGCATCGGAGCTTCCAATACCGTCTTTGCGGATAGCCAGCCACGCTTCACGGGAGAGTTGCTTGGTACCCACCAAACGCAGGGCAGGGCGCTTCAGCTCTGGATTGCGGGTGCCAATTGCTTGAGACCGAGTCATACGGTTTTCCTCTGAGCATAAAAAAGCCCGACGGGCATGGCCGGTCGGGCTTTTAAATGGAGTGGATCTATTTGCGTTGTGGCAGCTCAGAACAGGCGTTTGTTCAGGCCGAGGAGGTGATAGTCCTTGGTGTAACACATGGGGACGCTCTGGCAACTGCCGCCGATTTTCTTCACTTCAGCCTCATCCACCAGTGGCAGGTACTTCGGCAGATCCGCGTCCTCGATCAGTTGATCCCCCAGCATGCAGCCATATTCAGTGCCATAACTGCCCGCTATACAGCTGATATCCGGGGGATTGGTTAGTGGCTTGATCGCACCCGTTGATACGGGGTTGGGCTCGGACTTTGTGCCGGGTGGATCGTAGTAGTTACCACCGTAACCAGGACCCGTTCCATCTCGATAGGAGACTGCTTTGCCATGGCTGTCAGGTCCGATGTACCACTCGGCTTGGATGATGTAGTTGCCTTCAGGCGCATTGCCGATGAACTGAGTCCCTTTCTGGCAGATCCCATCAGCACCGCAATGGGCAACGTTGTAGTTGCCGACGCTCTTGACCTGACCGTTGTGTGTCACCACGCGTACGATCTCTGGCGCATCTTTCGGCATGCACACCTGGTAGGTCCCTAGTGTCGTGGTGCCCATCTGCATTGCGATTTTCATGTCGTTCAGCTGGATGGTCTTCCAGCACTCCTGCACATCCGCAGCCATGACATGCATGGCAAAGCAGGACAGCAACAGCGCTATCGCTCTGATCATTTTCATGGAGTGACTCTCGTAAGTGAGGCTAGCCCTGGTGCGCGCCGATGCTGATGACGAAGCAGACGATCCAGGTGATGAAGTAGGCGAGGTTCTGGTTCAGTAGCTTGGCGCGCTGATAGAGGTAAACCGGCACCACGAAGACCCAGCCTTTGAAGCGGCTGACGTCGTGGCCTGCCTGTTTGAGGCGCTTGGAGTCAAGTACGGATAGGGCGATGTTCAGCGCCAGCGTGACGTACCAGTAGCGATTGGCAGCCATGGCGCGCTCCCACTGCGCTTCACTGCCAGTGAACATCCCAGCCACGAACGACTCCAGCAAGTAGCCAATCAAGGGAGCGAAGGCGAGCAGCCAGACGATCTTGTTGTTGACGCTGCTGCCGGTCAGCGGTGGCGGCGCCACATCCTCCAGATGCTGGCGCAGTTCGGTTTGCTCGATCTGCATCCAGTCAGCCATACCCTTTTTCCAGACACGGGACCCGTAAGTAAGTTGGCCTTGCTGGATGAGGGCGATGAGCTGTTGCTGCGATACGGCGCCTTTGCGCTCGCCGTTCTGCTCGTAGTGCCAAGAATCATTAATTGCAGTTGCTTCCCGCATTGGATGGTCTCCTTAGGTATGGATTAGGCCAAAGTGGTTGATAGTCGGTCTTTCTGGCTCTTCCTGTCAAATGAGGCGTTGTTCAACCATTCAGGATGAGTGGAGGGGCCATGAAAAACGACGAAGACTTGCAGCGACTGGCAGTGCTTACTGGCCAAGCAATCGCCCGGCACAGAAAGCGCAGAGGACTAACTCAGGACGACGTCGCTGAGTTGCTTGGTATTGGTAACGAAGCCGTATCTCGAATTGAGCGAGGTCTGAGAAAGCCCAACATCGAGCGACTGATAGAGTTCGCGACAATCTTCGAATGCGATTTGTCGGAGCTTTTGACCGAGGCTAGTCCTCGAGCGGTTGAGCAGGCTGGTCGTATTCATGACCTGTTGGAGCCGCTTGCCGCGGAAGATAGGCAGCTGCTGTTAGAGATGGTTGAACGGCTAGCTGCCCGGCTGCAGCCACCTAGCAAGAAGCGCTAGTTGCCCCCTTGGCATTACGTCCGTCCATTCAGATGTAACATCAGGCCACCAAGGCCAGCGCAGCATCCAACGCTTTCTGCTTCAGCACCGCCCCTTGTCCGAACCACGCAGAGTCCAGGCGATATTCATTGCTGCGCGCACGCCGCTCGTGGTCCACATATTCGGTGACGGAGCAGAGCAATCCCCACGCAGTTCCTTCCGCCGCAGGTAGCGTGGCACCGCGACCCGCTCCTTCGTACAACTCATGCACCCGGCGCAACGCCCGCTCGTTTGCCAGCTTTTCGGGGATGTCGGTCGAAGGGGACACATCGCACAGCACGTCCAGAAAGAAGCTCGTCGCCTCTCTTGGGCGCACTTTACGTTCGGCCAGATGACGCATCCGGTACATGAACTCATCCCATTGCGAGACAGAGATGCCGAGTTGCTTTTTCACCGTTTGGGAGTCGAAGCGAGTGTTGTGGGGAACCTTGATCGCGCGAGAGGTGCCATCCAAGGCGATGGTAAGGGTGTTGTTGCAAACAACTCGGATGGTGGTCGGTGTGGCAGTAGTGGCGAGCGTTCCGTCGCACGAGGTGGCTAGCAGCAAGTAACCATTCACCTGGTCATTGCCTTTGAGCGCTGTGTGCTGACCAGTGCGCGCCAGTGCCCAGAATTTGCGGCCACCTTTGAGCACGCCAGCCGTTTCGAGCTCATAGCCCGATACCTCCGTCAGGTCGCGATAGAACTCCAGCACCTCTTTGGGCTGGACGACCTGATAGCGCTGCGAGACTACTGAGAGCGGTGCCTTGGTATCGGAGCGGTAGAGCACCTTCTGTTCGGGGAAGGAGTGGATGCTGCCCAGGTGGCCAACCGCATCGGCTTTGAAGTGCACCGGGCTTTCCTGGATCTGCCAGTCCATGCCGGCTTCGCGTTGCCAGATTTCGATAGGTTGCTTTTGAGGGAGCTGGTTGCCCAGACCGTGCCAGGGCGTTTCGCCCACATAAGCCATTTGTTCGACGAGATGAGCCATGGTGAGTTTCCTTTGAGCAATAGCCAGCGTAAGGCGCCGCGCAACATGTGGCACCGGCTGAATTGATTGGGGGGAGTGAGGGGGCAAGGCCGATCAGGTGGGGAGATTGAAACGGTGCCCACAGATCAAGCAAAGGTTTCTATCTATTACGTGATGATCCAGCTGGAGCCCTAGTTTTGCTCCCATCAGACAGCTGTTAGCTGCACCTACAATGGCGCCGAGCAATAGGGCTACGTCTTTGGTCTGCCTCCCAAAAAATGCAGAGGAGAGCACGCAGACTGCACCACCAATAGCTCCAACTGTGGCCCCTAACCTTCTGGCTGGAGCGCTCATGGCGATGCGCGGTGATTGGCAGCATGGGCATTGCAATGACATGGTTGAATCGCCTCCATTTAGGGGATGTCATTGCAGTGATGTAGGACTGAAGTTTTTTGGAGCCGCTGCGGCTAGGCGAATGAACTGAGCCACCAACTCGAACAACAAGGATGAATTGAATGACGAAGCCCATGACCGTCAAAGCACTAGAGGACCTAGGCCGAGTGAGGCTGTCTACTCACTTCTTTATGCGTGACTTCCTCTACTCAGAAATTAGCCAGATCGAAGGAATTCCGAACGTGCCGGACTATCCCGAGCGCGCTGTAGAGGCAGGAAAGCAGTTGTGCGATCAGTTGCTCGAGCCGCTTCAGGAGCGCTTTGGCCGGGTTGTCATACGCTCTGCCTATCGATCCCCGGCTGTGAATGCCAAGGGCGCAGAGAATGGCAATCAATACAGCTGTGCGGCCAATGAAAAGAACTATGCCTCGCACATTTGGGATTATCCCGATGCTGAGGGATATCTTGGTGCTACCGCCTGCATTGTGGTTCCTGCACTTTTGCCGTGGTACGAGGCAACGGGTGACTGGACGCCGCTGGCATGGTGGATTCACGACAATCTGCCTTACGCCAGCCAATTTTGGTTTCCCAAACTGGCTGCCTTTAACCTTCGCTGGAGCGGTAATCCCGCTGCGTTGCCGCACATCAACACCTATGTCACCAACCCCCATACAGGAGATAGGAAAGCGATCGTTAAGGATGGCCAACCGAAGCTTTCGGCGGAGGCGCGAAACGAGGTGGTGGATGCTTGGCTTGCCAGTCTTGCGTGCGTGGGTTAGCGATTCGCTGGATCAATGTGTAAACCGCGTAACGCGGCGAGTTGCTGCGATCGTGCGGTCCATCTTTACCCTCTGACAATCCGACGCAGCGCATAAATGCTGGCGGGCATCAAGGTGGTGGATGATCTGCCAACGTAGCCTTGCTCCGGCGTTTGGGCTTTACCACCGATGGCTGCATGGATATGGTGACGGCCTTCGCAATAAGGCTGTAGATATTCCAGGGATGGCACCGCCACTGCGCGTTCGGTGGCGAGCTTCCTGCGTCTATCCGGTCTTGCAGTTTGATAGACGGCCCGATAGTGGGCGTCAGGAGCAAAGTTCATGAGTGAGTTGAGGCAGGCCCTTCTGGCCGCCGTTCCCGTCGATGGTTCGAGCATTGGTAATCAGTCGCTGCTGGAACGACTGAAAAATCAGTTTGAGCAGCTCACTGAAGAGGCGTACCTAGAGGCTCGCGATGCGTTGATTGCTCAAGGCGTGCTGCTAAAGGGGCGTGGCCGTGGTGGTTCCGTCATGCGTGCCGAAGTGCAGGAGCAGAGCCTGGCTGAGCAAGCGCTGACGAAGGCGCGGCAGCGTCAGGAAACGCTCGAATTGGAAGAGCCCTCCGAGCCGAAAGCCAAGCCCGCTCGTGCGCCCGCCAAGATAAAGGCGGCCACCGGCATCGAGGACATGAAGAAAACCCTCTGGGCCGCAGCCGACAAGCTGCGCGCCAACATGGACGCCGCCGAGTACAAGCACATCGTCCTCGGGCTGATCTTCCTCAAGTACATCTCCGACAGCTTTGCCGGGCTGCGCGAACAGCTCACGCGGCGCTTCCTCGACGAGAACGACGAGTATTACCTGGGCGATGATGACGCCGAGATGCTCGCCGGCGAGTTGGAAGAGCGCGACTACTACAAGGCTGAGAACGTCTTCTGGGTGCCCGAGGCCGCGCGCTGGGAAGGTCTGCGGGCCGCCGCCAAGCAGGCGGACATCGGCAAACGCATCGACGAGGCCCTGGCCGCCATCGAGGCGGAAAACCCGAGCCTGAAGAGCATCCTCGACAAGCGCTACGCCCGAGCGCAGCTGCCCGACGGCAAGCTCGGCGAGCTGGTCGACCTGGTCGCCACTATCGGCTTCGGCGACGATGCTAGCAAGGCCCGCGACCTGCTTGGCCAGGTCTACGAATACTTCCTCGGCCAGTTCGCCAGTGCCGAAGGGCGTAGGGGGGGGCAGTTCTATACGCCGGCCAGCATCGTGAAAACTCTGGTGGCGGTGCTCAATCCGCACCATGGCAAGGTCTACGACCCTTGCTGTGGCTCGGGCGGCATGTTCGTGCAGTCGGAGAAGTTCATTGAGGCCCACGGCGGAAAGCTGGGCGACGTATCCATCTACGGTCAGGAAGCCAACCCCACCACCTGGCGCCTGGCGGCGATGAACCTAGCCATTCGCGGCATCGACTTCAATTTAGGCAGGGAGCCGGCTGACACTTTCGTGCGTAATCAGCACCCGGACCTGCGCGCCGACTTCATCCTCGCCAATCCTCCGTTCAACATCAGCGACTGGTGGCACGGTAGCCTGGAAGGCGACCCGCGCTGGGTCTACGGCACCCCGCCGCAAGGCAACGCCAACTACGCCTGGTTGCAGCACATGCTCTACCAGCTCAAGCCCAACGGCCGCGCCGGCATCGTTCTGGCCAACGGCTCCATGAGCTCTAGCCAGAACGGTGAAGGCGACATCCGCAAGGCCATGGTCGAGGCTGATGTGGTGGAAGTGATGGTCGCGCTGCCTGGCCAGCTGTTCTTCAACACCCAGATTCCCGCTTGCCTCTGGTTCCTGGCCAAGGACAAACGCCACGCGCTTAGCAACGGTGGCATCGACCGCAGCGGTCAGGTGCTCTTCATCGATGCCCGCAAGCTGGGTACCAACGTCAGCCGCGTGCAGATCGAACTGACCGATGCCGATATCGAACGCATTGCCGGCACTGTGGCGGCCTGGCGCGGCGAAGCCCTAGATAAAGACGCTGAAGTGGGTGAGTACGCCGATATTGCCGGCTTCTGCCGCAGCGTTACTCTGGCTGAAGTCGCCGAGCATGGGCATGTGCTGACGCCGGGCCGCTATGTCGGCACCGAAGCAGTGGAAGACGACGACGAAGCCTTTGCCGAGAAGATGCAGCGGCTGACCCTGCAGCTTGGCGAGCAGATGCAGAAGGGCGCGGAACTCGATCAGTTGATCCGGCAGAAACTAGGGGGGCTGGGTTATGAGTTCTGAGGTTTTATGGTCTGTTTTGGGGGATGTAGTCGAAGAGATTATAGATCGACGCGGTGTTACACCACTGAAGCTAGGAGGTGATTTCACATCGTCGGGGCACCGCGTAATTTCGGCCAAACTCATTAAGGGTGGTCGGGTACAGCTTGATGCAGATGAACCACGATTTGTCGATTCGATGATCTACAAAAAATGGATGCGTACACCGCTGCGGGCAGGGGATGTATTGATGACATCTGAGGCACCAGTGGGAGAGCTTGCCTATTTGGAGCGAGATAGGGGTTGGGTCTTGGGACAGCGTTTATTTGCGCTAAGGCCCAAAGGGAATGTGCTAGATGGCAAATATCTGTATTACGCTTTGCGAACGGATCAGGTGCGAGCTGAAATCTTTGGGCGCGCTACTGGCACAACAGTTCAGGGAATCCGCCAGGCAGAGCTTCGGCTAGTAAAGGTTCCGGTCCCCCCCATAGGAGTTCAGCGTTCTGTAGCTGAAACACTTAGCTCCCTCGACGACCGTATTTCCCTAATACGGGAGAGCAACGCCACGCTAGAGGCCATCGCCCAAACGCTATTCAAATCCTGGTTCGTCGATTTCGACCCTGTGCGGGCCAAGGCCGAAGGCCGCCAGCCGGACGGGATGGATGCCGCCACCGCCGCCCTGTTCCCCGATAGCTTCGATGAGTCTGAGCTGGGCAGTTTTCCAGCTGGATGGGAGGTAAGGCCGATTGGCGAGATGGTGGAGGGGATCTACGACGGCCCACACGCGACTCCGCCAGAGGCCAATGAAGGACCGGTTTTCCTTGGTATTAAGAATCTGACTGGAGCAAGTCTCGACCTCTCGGAAGTTCGCTACATCAATGAGAACGACTGGAAGCATTGGACGCGGCGAGTCGAGCCAAGGCACGGTGATATCGTTTTTAGTTACGAAGCAACGCTTGGTTTCTTTGCATTGATTCCTCCGGATGTACGTTGTTGCCTGGGGCGTAGACTTGCCCTGGTTCGGCCTCATTCCGAAAATGGGGCAGGGCTATTTTGGTTTCACCAATTCATATCCAAGCCCTTTCAGCAGATGCTAGAAAAGAACACGATTCATGGCGCAACGGTAAATCGCATTGCGCTAAAAGCGTTTCCTAGCTACCAAGTGCTCAATCCGACAAAAGCCTTGAAGTTGGCTTTCGATTCCTCGGTATCTCCGCTATGGGCGCAAATTCATAGAAACCAAGCGCAGGCCCACACCCTCACACAACTCCGTGACGCCCTCCTGCCGCGGCTGATCTCCGGCCAGCTGCGATTGCCAGAAGCTGAAGCTTTGGCTGCGGGTGATGCGCGAGCGTGCGCTGGCACGTAGTGAGGGCTGCCGCGCGGCTGTGATCAAACAACTCTCCTCCAGCGATGGGTAGCCCTGCCGACAAGCTGTTACAGCGCAACTCATCTCAAAGACGTAATACAACCGCACAGAGGGGCTCGTAGAGGCTCCCAGGGAACAAGCAGGGCTAGGGCTATGGACTTCACGAATTGGTTGGATTTGTTAGGGAAAGCAACGCACGAGCAATTGACTGCACCCGCCTTCGTGGTGAGCTTGGTGACGTTGTTGTGCCTTTGGTACGGCGTGCGTTACTTCCTGTATTCGTTCGTTCTGAGCCGCCGCATCAAGCGGGTGTCGAAGGAGGTTCGCGCCGTCGGCGAGCTGCAACCAGCCAAGCGCCGAGGTGCACTGGAGCAGGTATTCCAGAAGCCTCCACTGCAACATGCGTGGCAGGAGTACGCGGAAACGCTGCACGACCAATTTGAAGTGCGTGATGGCGAGCGGCAGCTGCTGCGCTCTCGGGCAACAGCTGGCGCTGGACACTTCTTCACGTCTCAGACAGTGGTGGAAACACCGCTTGGCACCGAGTTCTACAAGCACTTGCCGGGCATTCTGACCGGCATCGGGATTGTTGGTACCTTCTTCGGCTTGATGCTGGGCTTGCAGCATTTCAACCCGGGTACGCCTGAGCAGGTCAACGCGAGCGTCGACCAGTTGCTCAAGGACGTACTGTTTGCCTTCCTGGGCTCCTTCTTCTCGATCTTTGCCTCCATCGCCGTCACGCTCACCGAAAAGTGGCGTTTGGGGCGCTGCTACAAGCACCTGGAGAAACTGACCGAGGCCATCGACGGTCTGTTCGACAGCGGTGTTGGTGAGGAGTACCTGGCCGAACTGGTGAAGTCGAGCAATGAAAGCTCGATCCAGACCCGCCAACTGAAGGACAGCCTGGTCACCGATCTGCGCGAGATGCTGCAGAACCTGGTGGACACCCAGGTGCGAGAGAGCCTAAAGCTGGCTGACACCCTGTCCGCCAGTTACCGCGACTCCGGCCAGGTGCTGGCCGAGCAGATTGGCGGTGCGATCGAAAGCAGTTTGAGGGCGCCTCTGGAGCAGATCGCCGGGGCCGTGCAATCGGCGAGTGGCGATCAGAGCAACCAGGTGCAGAGCCTGCTGCAGGATGTGCTGGTGGCTTTCATGAACAAGCTGGAGAGCACGTTCGGCCAGCAGTTCAATGGCCTGCACGAAATGATGGGGCAGTCGGTAGCTGCCATGCAGTCCATGCAACAGGGCTTTAATACGCTGGTGGATGACATGCGCTCGGCTAGCGAGAGCTCGACGCAGAACAGCGCGAAGATGATCGCCCAGCTCCTGGCCGATATGCAGGCTGGGCAGAACAGTATGCAGACAGGCATGAACGAGATGCTGGCCAATCTGCAGGCCTCCATTGCGCGGATCGGCAGTGAAGGCGAGGGGGCCGGCGAGCGCATGGCCCAGCAGTTGGAGAAGCTATTCGCCGAGAGCGAAGCGCGCCAGCAAGCCATGGCGGAAAACCTGCAGGCCTTTATCGAGACGATGAAGCAGAACATCGGCCAGGGGCAGCAGGAAACTATGGCCAAGATCGCCGGCTCGGTGGATGTTCTTGGTGAGCAGTTGGGCGCCATGTTCAAGCAGATGGAGCAGGGCCGCGCGCAGATGGACCAAGCTACTAAGGTTGCCCAGGTTGAGCTGCACCGCGGTACTCGCGAGATGGTTGGCGGTCTTGAGAAGCAGGTCAATGACCTGTTGGATGCGGTGGCTGAGCAGAACGGCTCGATGCAGGACACCGTCAAGCTGCTCAGTGCTCAGACCGAACAACATTTGCAGAGCATGCAGGCTGGCGCGGAGAAGATGCGTGTCGCCGCCGAGCGCTTCGAAACAGCGGGGCAGAGTGTCACGAAGGCCAGCGAAGCCACCACTGGCATGCTGGGTGCTATCCAGAGCTCTGGAACCGAACTGGTGGGTGCCTCGCGGGAACTCAGCAGTATCGTGGCCGATTATCGCAACAACCGCGACGCCCTTGCTCAAACGCTGAGCGTGATTCAAGGCGTGGTTGCCAGCGCGCAAAGCGAGGCCTCCGGCCGCACTCAGTACCTGCTGGACATGAAGCAGCAAAGCGAACGGCTACAAGTGCTTAATCGTGAGGTTCATGACTATCTCGAGCGGATCAGCGACGTGCTGGGCAAGGGCTTTGGGGAGTTCTCCGAAGGCGTTGACCGTAGCCTGCGCCAGACTCTGGGCAGCCTGGATGCCGAATTGCACAAGGCCATGACCAGCCTGGCCGGTGGCGTCGAGGGTGTGAAGGAAAGCCTGGAAGACTTCAGCGACATCATGGAAAGCATCCAGAAAAAGTGATTGGGGGGTGAGGCATGTTTGGCAAATCAGCCGCCCCTGCTCGGGCTCGGGACGAAGGCGAGAAGCCCTTCTGGATCTCCTTCGCCGACCTGATGACGGCGATGATGATCCTGTTTTTGGTGGTGATGGTGGCCTCGCTAAGTTCTGTGACGCAACGTATCCAGCAGGTCGAGCAAGGCGAGAAGCAGCGGGGAAGTGACATCGAGAGGCTGTGTGAAGGCCTTAAGCTTAAAGCCGGGAATCTGAACTCCACGATTGTTGTGGACTGCCACGATAACCGCATCAGCTTTGGCGAGGCGGGCCGCTTCGGGCACAACCAGTACCTGCTCAACGCCCAAGGGCAAAAGGCCCTGCAGGATGTCGTGCCGCTGATTCTGGACGCCGCCGACAGCGAGGAAGGGCGCAAGTGGCTCAAGCAGGTGGTGATCGAGGGCTTCACCGATACCGACGGCTCCTATCTTTACAACCTCCACCTTTCCCTGCAGCGCTCGGAATGGGTGATGTGCAGCCTGCTCGACAGTCGCAGCCCCGTGCAGCAAGGCCTTTCGGCGGAGCGGCAGCAACAGATTCGTTCGATGTTCCTGGCCGGTGGCGTGTCGTTCAACAGTGCCCGAGAAACTAAAGAAGCAAGCCGACGTGTTGAGTTGCGGATGCAGTTCTTCGGGCTGAAGGACAAGGAGCAACAGGCGAAGGAGGAGCAGCCAATTTTCACGACGACGGCGCTGGAGAAGTGCCAGCTGGAGATGCGCTAGATGAGTCGGGCGTTGTCGTCACTCTCCGAGGCCATTGCACGTAGCTTGCAGCGCCAGCAGGAGCGCACGGCGGATACCGGGCTGAATGGATTTGTCGATTTGCAACGTGCAAACGAGGATCTTACTCGGCGCTTCAATCAAGTCGAGAAGGCTCTGCCTCCACCTCAAGAGAAGCGGAGGGAAGCACTGCGCAAGTTTAGGCGTGATAAGCAATTAAGCTCTACGCCCTCGGAATACAGGCCGGTGTTTGCTGGCTTGGCAGATAAAGACGACGGCGGCCTGCCGGTGCTTGAGGATGACTTCCTATTTGAATTGGTGCATCGAGAAGTCTCCATTCGAAGTGACCAACAAAAGCTGAGCCGAAAGGATTGGTTAGCACTTTGCTACAGCTATTTTTTCTACGATCACGCCAAGCCGGCAGATAACTCCAATTGGCGGGTCCTGCGCAGCGATATCGATCAAGGCCTTGATGCGGTCAAACGGCGCATCGGTCGCGAGAAAGAATGGATGCGGATTGTCCAGCAGCATCGCGAGCTGTTCGGTGATCAGGCGGGAAAACAGCTCGCGGAGGAAATCTTTGCGGGGCGCGCCAAGGACCTGTCCGCTCTGCAGACCATCGCACAGGTGCCGGATAGCAGCTGGTTGTGGAAGCGCATCTTTGATGTGTTGTTGTCGTGCATCGATGATCTGGATGACGACACCTTCGTGCAGCGCCTGCCGGAGCTGATTGAGTTGGGGCAGTTGAATAAACGGTACATGGATAAGGTGCTCAGCGCCTGCCTGACCCGCTATTACCGCTCGCGTTTTCGCGAACAGTCTTCATCCCTGCTCAAGCAAGCCGCGCTGGACCACTGGGGCAGCCCACAGATGCGCTCCAAGCAGAACACCTGGTTGCAATATGTGGAGCAGCCGGTCTGCGCGATGGTGGTGGCCTGGTTTGCCAAGGAAGACTTGGAGCACTTCTTTACGTTGCTCAAAGGCGAAGCGGAGGTTGATCAGTCGCGCTTGTTCTATTGGCTGCGCTTTGCCAACCAGATGAGCTACACGCGGATCGTGATGGGCAACGATGCTTGGAGCGATCGAAGCAGAGATTTCGTGGCCTTCCGCGAGAAGAACAAAGGGCGACTGAGTCAGTTGAGCGGCGGCTCTATCCGAAACAACGCGGTGGTAATGCAGATCGGCAACTACTTCTTCGTCGAATTTTCGGAGACGGGGAACGCCTGCTACGTCTATCGCGCGGACAAGGCTCCGTTTAATCCAGACAAGCAGATTTTGGCGTTGGCTTCGGAGTTGAAGCAGGCGGGGAGCGCATTGAAGCGTATGAGCCACTCGCCGGCACCGAGACGCCCCAACCTCGTTGAAGGTTGGCTAGAGAAGTTCGACACCGAGCTCCGGGGGTTGGGCATCGTTCCTCAGTCCTCTAGTGGCCAGAACGATCCCCGGAAAGCTGGAAGCCAGTCGTCCATTGAGACCCAGGTGGCAGCCCAGCTGCAGCACGTTAACTACCAACTGATGGACAACCGCAGCAAGGGTGGCGCCTTGATGGTCAAGCTTGCACGTGATGATGCGCGGGCCAGGGTTGCGCTAGCGCGGTTGGGATTTAAAGAGATGAACAAGAACCCGCTGACATTCTGGAGAAGCTAATGCTCGGGCGATTCTTTTCAAGGAATGAGCGGAACGCTCAAAAATCGAATGAAGCCTTTAAGCCACAGGTGGATGAGCTGGGGCTCTGTTATCCGCTGAGTTTGGCTCAAAGCGAGGTGCATTGGCCGCTGGCGGCTTATCTCGACCAGTTGTTCGAAGAAGATTTTGCCTCGCAACTCAGTGATCGTTGGCTGTTGCCTTGGGATGCGCTTTACCAACTGCTGGACGATCCCGAGCATCAAACCAGCCTGCCGCTACTGGGCATTCCGCCGGAAGCCAATTTTCAGCCGCTGTTGGCTAGCAGCGGCAGCCTCGCCGAAGCGGGCTTCAAGGTGTTCATCCAGGGTTGGCGAGATCCCAAAACCGGTGCTGCCGTGAGTGTCGATCTCCTGGGGCCTGTCGTTCGCCAGGGAGAGCGTACCGAGTTGCTGCCCCATGCGGTGTGGTCACTGCTGCAAGCAGTGCGGCGCTTGAGTGCGGCGCAAAAGGAAGCGCCCGGAGAGGCTACTAACCAGATCGGTTGGGCGAATATCCGCAAGCAGGCCAAGAAGGCCAACGCTGGGATGGATGGTTTTCTCGACAAAACGGTGGTGGTCAAGCCTGAGCGGCTGCAGCTGAAACCCAGGAAAAGTATGGTAGGCGGCACCCCGGTCATCGAGCTTGAAGCGTCCTTCGACGGGCAGCCGGCCAACTGGATGGCGAGCTTCGATGGCTACAAACAGGTGCAGGATAGGTACCGTGTGACGGGCGACGATGGAACGGTCACCCACGTGCTGATCGAGCCTGAGGTCAAGGCGGTGCTGGAGTCGGTGAGGGCTCTACCCGGCCGGCGCGTGGCGGGCGACGAGGCCTTGTCGCTGATTCGAAACCCCTACAGCGTTATTGGCGACGCCGCTCAGAAGGTGGTTGATCCGGAAGAGTACGAGGCCGGTCTCGCGGAGGCCGGTATTCATTTCCATCGCTTTCGTATTGAGCCGGTACTGAGTGCCGATGGACGGCAGATTGAGTCTGTCGGCCTATACCTGGATCCGATCACGGCGTCGCCGGAGCCCGAGGTCGAGTTCTGTTTTGCGGCGGCTCACGAGCTAGCGCCATTTGTGCATGAGTTGCAGGTCAAGCTGGCCGCTGGGCTGCCTGCCGGGCTTTGGCAGGGCTATGAGCTTGAGTTGAGCGACTTCGACCTGGCCCAGCTGGCGGGGATTAGCGGATTGCTGAGCGATTGGCAGCGGCAAGAAGCTGGCCAGACCTTCGAGGCGGTGCTGGACCTGGCTTCCTACGGGGATCGCGTCATCGGTATCGGTGAGGCGGAGCGCATTACCTCGCCGTTTTTGGTCAAGGAGTCCACGGAGAACTGGCTGCCGGCTGACGTCAAGGCATTGGGTATTGATGGTGAGCTGCTGAACAGCTGGGATCCCGCGAACCGCGAACACTTCAACGAGTTTGAACACCGTCTCGATCAAGCCCGCGAGGCTGGCGACAAGCAAGTGCATCTGCCAGGTAGCGAGATGCCCTTACCCCTGAAAGCGGCTGAACAGCTGTACGACGCGTGGTCCAGAAAGCTCAATCCAGGTGAGGCAAACGCTGCAGGCAGTGAGAGAGCGGACAAGGCTCCCAGGGCCGTACTGCAGATCGAGCACAACATCGAAGACGCCGCTTACGCCCAGACGCGCGAGGCAGCGCTGATGGCGGCGCACAATGCCAACGCGGATCTCCCAGAGTTACTGCGGCCTGAAATCCAGTTGCGAGAGCATCAGCTAAAGGGCGTGGCCTGGATGCAGCATTTGTTCAAGCTGGCGCCGGATCGGGTGGCGGGTTGCTTGTTGGCTGATGACATGGGACTGGGAAAGACGATTCAGCTACTGACCTTCGTCACTTGGTATCTGGAGCAGCAACCCGAAGATGAGCCCGTCCTGATCGTGGCGCCGGTGTCCCTGCTGGACAACTGGGAGCGCGAGCTGCAGCGGTTCTTCTATGCCGATGCTTTGCCTGTGCTCAAACTCTACGGCAGCGCGCTGAGCGCTGTGAAGTTCAGGAAGGAAGAGATACCGAATGAGCTGCAAGCAAAAGGCATCAAGAACTTACTGCGCCCGGGCTGGATGGCAGATGCGCGCATAGTCTTGACCACCTACGAGACGCTTCGGGATCAGGAGTTTTCTTTGGCCCGCCAGCAGTGGGCGATTGTGATCTGCGATGAAGCGCAGAAGATCAAGAACCCGGCGGCACTCATCACACAGGCGGCGAAAGCCATTCCCGCGCGCTTCCGGGTGGCCTGCACCGGTACGCCGGTCGAGAACACCCTGATCGACCTGTGGTGCCTGTTCGACTTCATCCAGCCAGGATTCCTGGGCGGCTTGAACCAGTTCGGTCGCGAGTACCAGCGGCCAATCGAGGCCAGCGCCGAGCGAAATACCGCGGCACTTGAACGACTGCGTGGCTTGATCGAGCCGCAAACCCTGCGACGTACCAAGCAGGATGTGGCAAAGGATCTTCCCGCCAAGATCGAGGACCAGGCCAGCCGGTCGCTGCCGATGCATGCCTTGCAGCGCAATCTCTATCTGTCCGAAGTCGCCCAGTACAGCCAGAAGCAGCAGATGCAGGAGCAGCTGGAGCAACGCGAAAGCGGAATGCTCGGCCTGTTACATCGCCTCAAGCTGGTGTGCGCGCACCCCTTCAGCGTGCAGCCTGACCCGCGCCTGCGGGAGTACTCTCCCAAGCTGCAATGGATGTTGGCCCAGCTAGAGCGCATCAAGCGTTCGGGCAATGGTGACAAGGTCATCCTGTTTACCGAGCTGCGGGACATTCAGCGCGAGCTTCAACACGCCATCCAGGAGCGCTTCGGCTTCAAGCCGACCGTGATCAACGGCGATACCAGCACCAGCAGCCAAAGTGCACAAAGCCGCCAGCGCTTGATCGATCGCTTCCAGGAGGAGCCTGGCTTCTCGGTGATCATTCTCTCGACGGTAGCGGTTGGCTTCGGCGTGAACGTACAAGCTGCGAACCACGTGATCCATTTCACCCGCTGCTGGAACCCCGCTAAAGAAGACCAGGCAACAGACCGCGCCTACCGCATCGGCCAGGAGAAGGACGTGTACGTCTATTACCCGACCATCCGTGACCCCAGCATGCCGACATTCGAAGCCACGCTGGATGAGCTTCTGCAGAAGCGGCGTGCCTTGGCGCGGGACATGTTGCATGGCGCTTCGGAAATCAAGGCAGCGGAGTTTGGTGAGGTTTTGAGAGCGCAGGGATGACAAACAATAATTTTACGGACTGCTGCCGTTCTCACGCGGGAACCATAGCGCGGCTTTTGGGGGTGTGCCTATGAGCTTGGCAGCTCAAGCAGCAGCGGATAAGCAGTGGAGCGACTTTCTTCTGCGCTGGCCGTTGGAGTCCCTTTCAGAATTGACCTTGGAGCAGTACACCCAGGCCGGTGATAGCAATACGTTTACTTACTGGCTGGAGGTGGCGACTGAAGAGTTGGGCTCTATATGGGGTGGCTCAGCCTTTAAGTTCGGCATCTACTCGCGGAAAGACAAGAGTCCCAAAGCAGGAGATCAGCACACGCAGTACTCCACTGACTATGCCTGGGTCAGCAAATACGGTGACTCGGCAGAGTCGGCATTCGCTCGGGTAAAAAACATCATTCTTGATATTGCTCAGGCATCCCGACGTGGTGATTTGGCGGCGATTGATGCGGCCGATCTTGGCACTGTCACCAAGTGGAAGTTGGCCTTTTTGTACCAGGATCGCGAAAAGCCGACGGTACTGCCGGTGTATCTAGAGGACTCATTGCGCTTGGCGAGTGGCATGGCCAAACCGGCTACTCCAGGGCAGATGCATGCGGCTTTGATGGCTGAACGAGCCGACAGTCCCCTGATGGATTATGGCCGGCAAGTGTGGAAGCAAGCATCGAATTTGGCGGCTCAGAGATGGTCTGGCCAGCGTCTGAAGGAGCTGCTGGAGGCGTCAGAAGATGTTACCCCAGTGAAGTCTGCGACGGTAAAAATGGCCGGTTTCCAGACTCACGATGGACGACAGTTAGCGCTCGAACCAGGCCGAAAGCCGGCACTGTTCCTGGAACCCGGCGATTGGATGGCTGAGGCCAAGTTTTTTTTGCCTACCTGGGAGACTTACCCGGCAGAGCGCACCCGACACAGTGGCCTAGAAGCGAATGCTCCTCGCTTGTGGCTTGGGGCCCCAGCCATTTTAGTTAGCCTGCCCAGCGAGGAGGCTTTCCAGGGGCTTCTGGGCTTGTACCTAGATGACATGCCAACTGATCGGCAAGTAACCGAGATCAAGAGTGGATCAAACCTCATGAGCAGCGCGCCTCTTAATCAAATCCTCTTTGGCCCCCCAGGTACCGGTAAAACCTACGCAACCGTCGAGGCCGCATTGGAGGTGTTGGATCAGGCCTATCTGGTTGCCAATCGCCAGGACCGTGTGCTGCTTAAGACTCGCTTCGATCAGTTGGCAGAGGAAGGACGCATTCGCTTTGTAACCTTCCATCAGAGCTTCAGCTATGAGGACTTTGTTGAAGGTTTGCGTGCTGAAAGCGACGAGACTAGCGGACAGCTGCGTTATGAAGTAGTCGATGGCGTATTCAAGAGTCTGTGTGAAGTAGCTGCCGCTAAGGTGATGCAGAAAGCGGAGGCTCCGCTAGATCTAGGGAAGCGCCGCGTCTGGAAAATGTCACTCGGTAATACGTTGGGCAGCGATGCTGGCATTTACGACGAGTGCTTGCAGGGCGGCTATGTGCTGCTGGGGTACGGTGGCGGCGTCGACTTCAGCGGGTGCAAAAGTCGCGGCGAGGTCCGACAGCGCTTTGCTGAGGCCGGTGTATCGCTTGATGGCTCCAATGATTACAGCCTGACCAGTGTCTCGGCATTCGTCACCAAGATGAAACCGGGCGACTTGGTTGTAGTGAGTGACGGCAATTTTAAATTCCGTGCGATTGGCGAAATTTCTGGGGACTACACCTTCAAACCGCATGCTGAGTATGAGGATGGCTACGCTCAGATGCGCCCGGTGAAATGGCTGCGCCAATACAGCCCCTCTCTGCCGCATGGTGAGCTGCTCAATGCCCAGTTCAGCCAGATGACGTTGTACGAGCTGCGTAGCCCAACGTTGAATCGCGAGAAGCTGCAGGCGTTGTTGGGCTCCCAGGTAGCCACTCACGCCGGCCATATTTTCTCAGTGGGTCAGGTTTTCGGCAGGGACTATCAAGTTGTACAGGCGACCTCCGACCTGCTTGAGCTGAAAAAGCCAAACGGTAATTCGCTTCCTTTCTCTATCAGCATGTTGAGCGAGCTGGCTGAGGCAGTGCGTACTGGAAAGATCACGCTGAAGGATATCCGTGAGAAAACCGCCGTCGAGAAGCTTCCGGGATCGACGCTGGAGCCTTACTTGGTCAACGGCTATAACAACATCCTGTCCCCATTGGTTGAGCACATACTTACGGCGGGGGCTGCAGGCGGAGCTGATAGCAGTTCGACTGCTCGGGTTTTGATCATCGACGAGATCAATCGGGGCAATGTTTCTCGCATCTTCGGTGAACTGATCACTCTGATCGAGCACTCCAAGCGCGCGGGCGCTGAGGAGGCTCTTTCGGTGGTGCTACCTTACTCCAAGCAGCGATTCTCTGTTCCGCAGAATGTCTATCTGATCGGCACCATGAACACTGCTGACCGCTCTCTGGCAGGGCTGGATATCGCACTGCGCCGTCGTTTTGAGTTTCGCGAAATGCCACCTAGACCTGAGCTGCTGGATGATGTGCGCATTGGCGGTCTGAATGTCGGCCAACTGCTGCGGACTATGAACCAGCGCATTGAGGTGCTGCTGGACCGGGATCATTGCCTGGGGCACGCCTACTTCGTACCACTCCAGACCGAGCCCACACTGGAACGGTTGGAGGCTATTTTCCGCAACCAAATTCTGCCGTTATTGCAGGAGTATTTCTTCGAGGATTGGGAGCGGATTGGCTGGGTACTGAATGATCAGCACGCGAACACTCGGAACACCGAGCGTTTTGTAAGACGCCCCCAGGGTGAGCAGAGACTTGCCGAGCTGTTTGGTGGCGAGGTGGCAGAGAAGCTCAGTGATCAACGCTGGGAGTTGAACGACAATGCCTTTAACTCGTTGGACAGCTATCTCACAATTCTGGGCGGAGCCCTGTGACGGTCAAGCTGATCACCATCCGTGAATACGCTCGCCTCACTACCGAGGCGGTAATGCCTTCGCTGGATGAGGCCCAAATATCGAACAGTGCCTTTGACTGGCTCTGCGAGCTAAGTGCTCGTTTTAACCGGGGCGGAGCCACGCTTCTGCAGGTGGAGGGGCGTCGTTCGCTGAAGTGGGATAGCTACGTAGGCGTACTGGAAACGCCCTGCGGTACGCGGCTGGAAATTCTTCCCAAACATCATCAGCAGGATAATTGCAGGCGGCAAAGCAGAGCTCTGTTACGCAAGCTCATTCAGAGTGCTTTGTCGTTGAAGCCTCGCGAGGCATCGGCGACTAGCCTCGAACTGTTCGATGCGCCCCTAAGTGAGTGGCTAATGGGGCAGTTTCTCAACGAGTTGGATCTGCTAGTTAAGCGTGGCGTGCGCTTCGATTACCAACGTCTGGAAGAGGAGCAGCGCTTTCTACGCGGCCAGCTCAACATGGTGGCACAAATGCGCCAACCGCCGGGGCGGCAGCATCACTTCCAGATCCGCCACGATGTGTTCTTGCCTGATCGAGCAGAGAACCGCCTGCTGAAGTCGGCGTTGGAATTGGTGGCTAAGACCACGCAGGACGCCGCTAACTGGCGCCTGGCGAGCGAGCTCCGCGCTATGTTGGCTGAGATGCCTGCTAGCCGCCACGTGAGCATGGACCTGCGCGCCTGGAGCTGTGATCGACTGATGGCGCATTACCAGGCAATTAAGCCTTGGTGCGAGTTGATCCTCCAGAAGCAGATGCCCGTTGCTGTGACTGGACAATGGCAAGGTATGAGCCTGCTCTTCCCGATGGAAAAGCTGTTTGAGTCTTATGTGGAGCGCTGGTTGCGGCAGCAATTGGTTGTAGGTGCACGATTAACGTCGCAGGCTGCCCGCCATAGCCTTTGTGTGCACGATCAACGTGCCATGTTTCGTTTGGAGCCTGACCTCTTACTGGAGAGTGGTCAAAAGGCCTGGGTGCTGGATACTAAGTGGAAAAAGCTGGATGGCAGTGATCGGCAGAACAAATACGGACTCAGCCAGGCGGATTTCTACCAGCTCTTTGCCTATGGGCAAAAATACCTTGGTGGGCAGGGGGAAATGGCACTGATTTACCCACGATGGGCCGCTTTTGAGCGGCACCTGGCGCCGTTCGAGTTCAGCCCAGAGTTGAAGCTCTGGGTGCTGCCCTTTGATCTGGACGCCGATACCCTGTCGGGGCTGGATCAGGTGGACTTTGCTCGCTGTATGCGCCAGCCGGGCTATGCCTTGGACTTGCTGGCTTAAGAGAAGGATTGAGGTTTGGGAATGACCGAAGACCAACTGGAACAGGACGCCCTCGGCTGGTTGAGTGAGCTGGGTTACCAACATTTGTACGGGCCGGACATCTCCCCTGAGGGGGCTAATCCCGAGCGCGCCAGCTATCGCGATGTGGTACTGGCGATGCGCTTACATGCGGCGATTGCGCGATTGAATCCGCAGGTGCCTTTGGCTGCGCGGGAAGATGCTTTACGACAAGTGCTGGAGCTGGGGTTGCCTGTGCAACTATCGGCAAATCGCCTGTTCCATCGCCTGCTGGTCAATGGCGTGCCCGTTCAGTACCAGAAAGAAGGTGAAACCCGCGGCGACTTTGTTCGGTTGATCGATTGGGTTGATGTTGAGGCCAATGAGTGGCTGGCGGTCAACCAATATCGTATCGACGGCCCGAAACGGACCTGTCGGCCAGACATCATTCTTTTTGTGAATGGCTTGCCGCTGGTGCTGTTGGAGTTGAAGAACCCGGCTGATGTGAATGCCGACTTGAGCAAGGCATTCAATCAGATCCAAACGTATAAGGAGCTGATCCCGGATGTTTTCCACTACAACGAAATTTTGGTTATCAGCGACGGTAGCGAGGCGCGCATGGGCTCGCTGTCAGCCGATATCGAACGCTTTGCGCGCTGGCGCACGATTGATGGCGAGAAGCTTGATCCACTAGGCGAATTCAATGAGCTAGAGACTCTGATTCGCGGGGTCTTGGCGCCGGAGCTGCTGCTGGACTATCTGCGTTATTTTGTCCTTTTCGAGGACGATGGTCGACTTGTTAAGAAGATTGCCGGTTACCACCAGTTCCACGCTGTGCGAGCGGCAATCTGCCAGGTGGTTCAAGCTTCAAGGCCTGGCGGCACGCACAAGGGTGGTGTGGTTTGGCATACCCAGGGTTCGGGCAAAAGTATCACCATGACCTGCTTCGCTGCGCGGGTGATGCAGGCCGCCGAAATGGAGAACCCGACCATCGTCGTTATTACGGACCGCAACGACCTTGATGGCCAATTGTTCGGAGTGTTCTCCCTCTCGCAAGATTTGCTTCGTGAGCAGCCTGTTCAGGCCGCGACCCGTGGCGATTTGCGCGAGAAGCTGGGTAACCGTCCCAGCGGCGGCATTGTTTTTGCCACGATCCAGAAGTTCATGCCAGGAGAAGACGAGGACAGCTTCCCAGTCCTTTCTACCCGCTCGAACATCGTGGTGATCGCCGATGAGGCTCATCGTACCCAGTACGGTTTCAATGCTGAGCTGAAGGTGGACACGCTTAAGGTCGCGGAGGGGCAAGCTCGCTATCAGGTGGGCTATGCCCAGCACCTGCGTGATGCGCTGCCTAACGCAACTTTCGTCGCTTTTACCGGTACACCTGTTTCTAGTGAGGACCGTGACACGCGCGCGGTCTTCGGCGATTACATCCACGTCTATGACATGCAGCAGGCCAAGGAAGACGGCGCCACGGTAGCCATCTTCTACGAGTCTCGCCTCGCCAAGTTGGCGCTCAATGAAAGCGAGCTGCCACAGATCGACGACCAAGTGGACGAGCTGGCCGAGGACGAAGAGGAGGATCAGCAATCACGCCTGAAGTCCCGATGGGCAGCTTTGGAAAAGGTCGTCGGAGCTGAGCCTCGTTTGAAGCGCGTCGCGGCTGATCTGGTGGCGCATTTCGAGGAGCGCAATCAGGCTCAGCAGGGCAAGGCAATGATTGTGGCCATGAGTCGCGAGATCTGTGTGCATCTGTATAACGAGATCATCGCACTGCGTCCTGAATGGCATGACGAGGATCCCGAGAAGGGGGCAATCAAAATCGTGATGACCGGCAGCGCCTCGGATAAGCCCCTGCTTCGCCCGCACATCTATCCCAGTCAGGTGAAGAAACGCCTTGAAAAGCGCTTTAAGGATCCGAAGGATCCGCTGCAGCTAGTGATCGTGAGAGACATGTGGCTGACGGGCTTCGATGCGCCCTGTGTTCATACGCTGTACGTGGACAAGCCGATGAAAGGCCACAACCTGATGCAGGCCATTGCCCGGGTGAACCGCGTGTTCAAGGACAAGCAGGGTGGTCTGGTAGTGGATTACATCGGTATTGCTAACGAGCTAAAGGCTGCGCTGAAGGAGTACACCGCAAGCAAAGGGCGTGGCCGGCCGACAGTGGACGCTCACGAAGCCTATGCAGTGCTTGAGGAAAAACTCGATGTTCTGCGTGCCATGCTGCATGGTTTCGACTACAGCGATTTTATTATCGGCGGGCACAAGCTATTGGCTGGTGCAGCAAACCATGTCCTTGGTCTAGAGGATGGTAAGAGACGCTTTGCCGATAATGCCCTAGCCATGAGCAAAGCATTCAGTTTGTGCTGCACCTTAGATGAGGCTAAGGCCGTGCGTGAAGAGGTGGCATTCCTGCAGGCAATTAAAGTTCTGCTCACTAAGCGAGAAATCAGCGCGAAGAAGAAAACGGATGAAGAGCGTGACTTGGCTATTCGTCAAATTATCGGTAATGCCGTAGTTTCTGGCGAAGTGGTTGATGTGTTTGCGGCAGTTGGATTGGAGAAGCCAAATATCGGATTGCTGGATGAGGATTTCCTTTCTGAGGTTAGAAGTCTTCCAGAACGAAATCTTGCAGTCGAGCTTTTGGAAAGGCTTTTGGAAGGCGAAATCAAGAGCAAGTTTTCCAGTAACCTTGCGCAGGAGAAAAAGTTTTCAGAGCTTTTGGGTGATGTAATCAAGCGATATCAGAATCGCTCGATTGAGACAGCCCAGGTCATCGAGGAGCTTATCGAAATGGCCAAGAAATTTGCCGCCGCTAGCAAGCGTGGTGAAAAGCTTGGACTGAATGACGATGAGCTGTCGTTCTACGATGCTTTGGCAAACAATGAGTCATCTGTGCGAGAGCTAGGCGATGAAACTCTAGCCAAGATCGCCCATGAGCTGACCGAGAGCCTACGCCAGAACGTAACCGTGGATTGGAATAATCGCGATAGCGTGCGTGCAAAGCTTCGGCTCTTAGTCAAACGAATTCTCCGGAAATATAAGTACCCTCCAGACCAGCAAGAAACTGCGGCACAGCTGGTCTTGGCCCAAGCAGAAGCTCTCTGCAGTACATGGATGTAGTGTCGGCTCGAGGAGTTTCTAGCTCTTACTTTCGTTGTGAATCTCGCTGGAGTGGAAGATATTTTCTAGCCTGCGTCCGAGTTGGCTCCATGCCAAGGTTTTCTCTTCGGCGTAGTCATGGTGGAGATAGTGCCTGCGTACTTTCGACCCGCCCAACAGGTGGTTTTGGCAGCGGTCAATGATTTCAAGCGTGATGCCGAGCTCCTGCATCATGGTCGCGCCAGTGCGGCGCAAGTCATGCGGTGTCCACTCACCTTTGGAGCCCTTGCTCAGCACCAGTGAGTCGTCATGGTGACGACCAGCAAGCGGCTTGCTGCGGTTCTTGAATCGACACTGCCGATCGCCGATTAGCTTGCTGACTGTCTTGGTGTCGACATGACTAGACTCATCTTTGCTAGGGAAGCAGAAGGGCGTGTATCCGGTTTCTTCATTCAGGCGCTTGAATTGCGCCAGGGCAAATGATGAAAGAAACACGTGGTGGTCCTGCCGCTTGCCCTTGTGGCCCTTCGTAGCTTCGGCAGGGATGAACCAGGTGCCTTTCTCCAGATCGACATGGCGCCATTCGGATTTGAGCAGCTCACCGATACGGCAGAGGGTGCTCAGGCAGATCCAGACGGCGCATTGCACGCGCGGATTGACCGGACGGATGCCTGAGTATTTCTGGCCGGCGGGGAGGGCGTCGTAGTCGCGCTCCAGTCTGGCGAAAATGTCGCGCAACTCTCGGATTTCATCAGGAGAGAGTAGGCGATCCCGCTGTTCCTCATAATCGTGGTCGAGCAGCTTGTTGACCTCTACCAGGTCGGCCGGGTTGCCGTCGGCCATCAGGGTGCGCCATGGCTTGCGTTTCTCGGCCCAGCGCAGCATTTGGCCGATGTCCTTGCTGCGGATTACTACGGTACGGTTCAGGCCACGGGCTTTGACCGAGCGCAGGACGTTGAGCAGATCTTTCTCGGTTAGGGTGCGCAGCGGTTTCTTACCAATGAGTGGGAGCACGTCTTTGGTGAAGCTGCGGCGCAACTCGGCGTTGCCGTCCTGGCGGGATACACCGTCTTGCATCCACTCTTCGAAGAGGTCGGCGACTGTCTTGTTCTCCGCTGCCTGGCGCTCGGCTTCAGCAATGGTGGCCGCGATAGCGGCTTGGGCTTCGATCTTGGCTGCCTTGCGGGCGGCAGTGGGATTAATCCCCTTGATGACTGTCGCTTTCACCTCATCGCGCTCGGCTCGGATTTGCGCTAGCGACCTCTTCGGCCAACTACCTAGGCGGTGATCGCGTTTGGCTCCGTCCAGTTTGAACTCGTAGCGAAACAGGACAGTGACGCCGCGTACCCCGGCGCGAACCTTGGCGACCAGGCCGCCGTCTTCACGCAGTGTCTTGCCGTCGTCGGCCGCGGTGAGCGCTTCCAGTTGCTTCGCCGTAAGTTTTGCCACCTTCTACCCCTTGCTCGATTCGGTCGTCTTGGAATTTTGCCCCACTTTTGCCCCACCGAATGGCTTGGCTGTCGGTGGATGCTCATGGATCATGATGGACGCTAATTTAGCTTGTATAGCCCGTTTTTACTAGGGTGTAGGCGATCCACTAGTGTCCACTAGCATCCATGTGAATCCATGAAATAAGCGTATGGGGTGCAAGGGGTAGAGTGTCCGAATCACTCCGTCCCGACCAAATTTGAAAAGGCCGGTTCAGTAATGAACCGGCCTTTTTGCATTTTTCTTTTCGCAAAGATCACCTAGATGGATCGCCAGCTCGGTGCGTCCCTCAGTGCCCAATCATCCTGTGCTGCCAGGAGGGTCGGCAGGTCGCGGCGGGCGATCCAGATTTCGCCTTGCCATTTGATGACGCCAATGCGTTGGTTGGCCCAGGTCATGAAGGCGCGCTGGGGATTGGTGTCGGGGGTGTGCTGGGTGTCGTGGAGGGTGGGGAGGACTTCGTCGCTGAGCCATTTGGCGATGTGGCGGTGTTCGGGGTGCCAGAAGCGGTAGAGGGCCTTGTAGGCCCCGGATTCGCTGATAGCTTCCACTTCTTCGCGCATGCCGCTGGCGTATTCCAAGATGAGGGCGCGTTTCTGTTCCGGGTCCATGCGCTTGGGAAGGCGGTAGGGGCGGCGGGCGTTGATCAGGCGGGCGAAGTCGTGGGCGACGAACCAGGGTTGGCGTTCGATCAGGATCGCGCGCAGTTGGTAGGTGTGGCGTTGGAAAACGACAGGCTTATAAGCGTTTTGCATGGTGAAGCTCCATCTACGAGGTTGAGGAGTCGCCACGCGTCGTCGTCAAGCGAAGGGTGGCGGACCGCGCAGGGTTGACGAACCGGGAGATGGAACCGGCAGACCCGAGGGTCTCCCTGCGCGATCCGCCATAGAGCCAAGTAGTGAATACTACAGGCATGAAAGGGCCTACAGGAAACCATCGCTGTTTCCCGCACGCGCTTTCAGCGCAGTCGCGCCAGTGTCTTTCGAGTCGCTAAACCCGGCCACGGGATTGACCGTGACGATTGGAGGATGGCGCGCGGCTTTCCGAGGCGGCAACCTGCAATGCTCGTAGGAATTCAGGAAGCGCGCTGGCGTGATGTATTGGTGAGCCCTCTATGTAGATGAGGTGGCAGGAGGGCCCGCCGGCTTGGACCTGCCTGCTGCAGGAGCTACTAGCGTTGCGCGCTCGCCGGAAAGGCGTGCTTCTCTATAAAGGAGGGCAGGGGAGACGGGTAGTTGTCATCTTTCTGCAAAAAGTCGTTGACGGGTCTTTTTAAGTCCCTATAATGCGCACCACTCCCAGCGACGAAGCGCTGAAAGAACTTGAAAATCAAGTACTTACAGAGGTTCTAGTT
>NZ_JBGLYK010000380.1:0-2770 GCF_047304025.1 Pseudomonas sp. Pseusp97
GCGCCGCGCCTGAACCGCGCTCGCAGCGACGCCCCCGCCACCTGGAAGCAAGCCGCCCACGCGCGCTTCAGCCTCGACGCCGAGATCACCCGCCAGCTGCTCGGCCCGGCGCTGAAGGCGCAGCGCCTGCAGATCAACGACCTGCTGCTGACCGCGCTGGCGCGCGCCTTGTGTGCCTGGACCGGCGTGCAGGCGGACGGGATAGAGCGCGGTGAACCAGCCCACGGAGCGGCTCAGGTCCAGCGCCGTGTCGCCATCGAAGGCGTCGCGGCCATGGCCTTCCATCTCCACCAGCGCGGAGGATTCGCCGGTCCAGGCACACAAGGCGCGCGCCGGCATCGGCTACGGCCAGCTGCGCTATCTCAGCCAGCACGCCGCCAGCCTGCGCGACCTGCCGGCGCCGCAGGTGACCTTCAACTACCTGGGCCAGCTCGACCAGGCCTTCGCCGACGCCGACTTCCTGCCGGCCTTCGAAGGCGTGGGCCGCAGCCAGCCGCTGAACGCTGCGCTGGGCAATGCGCTGGTCTACGCCGGCCGCGTACTGGGCGGCGAACTGAGCCTGGAAGTCACCTACAGCAGCGCCATGTTCGACGCGGCGGACATCGATGAGCTGCAAGCCCAGCTGCGCGCCGAGCTGCAAGCACTGGTCGCCTGGTGCCTGAACACCCCGCGCAAGCTGGAAGCTGCCGAGTTGCCGCTGCTCGGGCTGGATCAGCAACAGCTCGATGCGCTGCCGCTACCGGCCGGCGTGGAAGACCTCTATCCGCTGTCGCCGATGCAGCAGGGCATGCTGTTCCATGCCCTCGACGTGCCGGGCTCCTCGCTCTATGTCAACCAGCTGCGCGTCGACCTGGACGGACTCGACGAGGCGCGCTTCCTTGATGCGTGGCGCGCGGTCATCGCCCGCCACGCCAACCTGCGCACCGGCTTCCTCGCCAGCGCCGATGCGGCGCCGCTGCAGTTCGTCCTGCGCGAAGTGCAGTTGCCGGTGCAGTCCTTCGACTGGCGCGACCAGCAGGTTCGCGCACAGCAGTTGGAAGACGTTGCCAATGCCCAACGCAACCTCGGCTTCGACCTCGCCAAGCCGCCGCTGCAACGCCTGGCGCTGGTGCGCCTGGGCGAGCGCCGCTACCACCTGGTCTGGACCTGCCACCACCTGCTGCTGGACGGCTGGAGCAGCGCGCGGCTGATCGGCGAAGTGCTCGCCCTCTACCGTGGCGAGGCGCTGCCGGCGCCGGCCGCGCAGTACGGCGACTACATCGGCTGGCTGCACGCGCAGGACGGCGCGGCGGGCGAGAGCTTCTGGCGCGAGCGCCTGAAGGGCTTCGACGAGCCGACCCTGCTGGCCACCGCCTGCAGTGCCGGCTTCCGCGAGAAGCCGCTGCGTGAGGTGTGCAGCCGACTCGACAGCGCGCCGCTGCAACGCTTCGCCCAGGCCCAGCGCATTACCCTCAACACCCTGGTGCAGGGCGCCTGGGCGCTGCTGCTGCAACGCTACTGCGGCCAGCGCAGCGTGACCTTCGGCGCCACCGTAGCGGGGCGCCCGGCCACGCTGCCGGGGGCTGAGGAGAGCCTCGGCCTGTTCATCAATACCCTGCCGATCCTGCAGGCGCCGGATGACGCCCAGCGCGTCGGCGACTGGCTGCGCGAGTTGCAGGCCTTCAACCTCGACGTGCGCGAGTTCGAGCACACGCCGCTGTACGACATCCAGCGCTGGGCCGGCCGCGGCGGGCAGGCTCTGTTCGACAGCATCATCGTGTTCGAGAACTTCCCCATGGATGCGGCGCTGGCGTCATCCAACGACGACGACCTGCGCATCCTGGGCCACCATCCGGTGGACGGTACCAACTACGCCCTGGCCCTGGTAGCGAGCGCGGGCGAACAGCTGGACGTGCGCTACACCTACCGCGCCGACCGCCTGAGCGCGGGCCAGATCGAGCAGCTGCGCGGCCACTTCGAGCGCCTGCTGCTGGCCCTGGTGGAAGATGCCGAGCGCCCGCTGGGCCGGGTCAGCCAACTGGCCGACGCCGAGCGCAACGCGCTGCTGCAACGCTTCAATGACACCGAGGCGGAATTCCCGGCCGACGTGCAGCTGCAGGATCTGATCGAGCGCCAGGTCGTCGCGACCCCCGATGCGCTGGCTCTGCAATTCGGCGACGAATGCCTGAGCTATGCCCAGCTCAACGCCCGCGCCAACCAGCTCGCGCACTGGCTGCGCGGCCGGGGCGTCGGCCCGGACGTGCTGGTCGGCGTGTCTGCTGAGCGCTCGGTGGAACTGGTGGTGGCGCTGCTGGGCATCGTCAAGGCCGGGGGTGCATACGTGCCGATGGACCCGGACTACCCGCAGGAGCGTCTGCAACACATGCTCGTCGACAGCGGCGTGGGCCTGCTGCTGACCCAGCAGCACCTGCTGCAGCGCCTGCCAGCGAGCAATGCCGAGATGATCTGCCTGGACAGCCAGTGGAGCCAGATCGCCACCGCTTCCGAGCAGAACCCGGCCATCGCCGGCAGCCCGCAGAACCTGGCGTACCTGATCTACACCTCCGGCTCCACCGGCAAGCCCAAGGGCGCTGGCAACAGCCATCGCGCGCTGGTAAACCGCCTGAACTGGATGCAGAAGGCCTACGCGCTGGATGCCTCCGACCGCGTGCTGCAGAAGACCCCGTTCAGTTTCGACGTGTCGGTGTGGGAGTTCTTCTGGCCGCTGCTGACCGGAGCCGCGCTGGTGGTCGCCGCGCCCGGCGCGCACCGCGACCCGGCGGCGCTGCAC
>NZ_JBGLYK010000381.1:0-2759 GCF_047304025.1 Pseudomonas sp. Pseusp97
AAAAAAAAAAACTCGTCGGCCAAAAACCCCACTCTTCTATAACCCAAAACCCCCCCCGCCCCCTCCCGCGGCCCTTTCCCGCCCCCCTACGGGATACCTCGGAGTCAGAACAACAATGAGCTACGACTCGATCTTCAAACCCGGCCTGTTCGACGGCCAGACCATTATCGTCACCGGCGGCGGCAGCGGTATCGGCCGTTGCACCGCCCATGAACTGGCGGCCCTCGGCGCCCACGTGGTGCTGGTCGGGCGCAAGGCGGAAAAGCTGGAGAAGACCGCCGGCGAAATCATCGAGGACGGCGGCAGCGCCAGCTGGCACAGCTGCGACATCCGCGACGAGGAAGCGGTGAAGGCGCTGGTGGCGCAGGTCATCGCCGAGCGCGGGCCGATCCATCACCTGGTCAACAACGCTGGCGGCCAGTACCCCGCGCCGCTGGCCTCAATCAACCTGAAAGGCTTCGAGGCGGTGGTGCGCACCAACCTGGTGGGCGGCTTCCTGATGGCCCGCGAAGTGTTCAACCAGAGCCTGAGCAAGACCGGCGGTAGCATCGTCAACATGCTCGCCGACATGTGGGGCGGCATGCCCGGCATGGGCCACTCCGGCGCCGCCCGCGCCGGCATGGAGAACTTCACCAAGACCGCCGCCATCGAGTGGGGCCACGCCGGAGTGCGGGTCAACGCCGTGGCGCCGGGCTGGGTCGCCTCCAGCGGCATGGACACCTACGAAGGCGCGTTCAAGGCAGTGATCCCGACCCTGCGCGAGCACGTGCCGCTCAAGCGCATCGGCACCGAGTCGGAAGTCTCCGCCGCCATCGTCTTCCTGCTCTCCCCCGGCGCCGCCTTCATCAGCGGCAACACGATCCGCATCGACGGCGCCGCCAGCCAGGGCAGCCGTGCCTTCCCGCTGGCGAAGGGCAAACCGGGGCAGAGCCGTTCCTACAACGGTTTCCACCGCGCCTACCTGCCCGACGTGCTGAAGGATCAGGAGTAAGCGATGCCCGTCATCCAATCCGAAGTCGATCCCCAGGGCGACGACTTCGCCCGCAACCGCGAGGCCATGCTGGCCGCCGTGGCAAGCTTCCGCGAAGTCGAACAGAAGGTGCTGGACAAGGCCGCCGAGGCCAAGCCGAAATTCGACAAGCGCGGCCAGCTGCTGCCGCGCGAACGCCTGAACCTGCTGCTGGACGCCGGCGCGCCGTTCCTCGAGATTTCCTCGCTGGCCGGCTACAAGCTGCATGACGACAAGGACGGCACCCAGGCCGGCGGCGGCATCATTTCCGGCATCGGCTACATCGCCGGGGTGCGCTGCCTGGTGACCGCAAGCAACAGCGCGATCAAGGGCGGCACCATCTCCCCCACCGGGCTGAAGAAGACCCTGCGCCTGCAGCAGATCGCCCTGGAGAACAAGCTGCCGGTGGTGGCGCTGACCGAGAGCGGCGGCGCCAACCTGAACTACGCCGCGGACATCTTCGTCGAGGGTGCGCGCGGCTTCGCCAACCAGGCGCGCATGTCGGCGGCGGGCATTCCGCAGATCACCGTGGTGCACGGCTCGTCCACTGCCGGCGGCGCGTACCAGCCGGGGCTGTCTGACTACGTGGTGGTGGTGCGCGGCAAGGCCAAGATGTTCCTCGCCGGCCCGCCGCTGCTGAAAGCCGCCACCGGCGAGATCGCCACCGATGAAGACCTTGGCGGCGCCGAACTGCACGCCCAGGTCGCCGGCACCGCCGAGTACCTGGCGGAGAACGACGCCGACGGCGTGCGCCTGGCTCGCGAGATTCTCGCCGCGCTGCCGTGGAATGCGCAGCTGCCGGCGCGCCCGAAGAAGGACTGGGACGCCCCGCTGTACCCGGCCGAGGAACTGCTCGGCGTGGTCCCGGCGGACGCGAAGAAGCCCTATGACGTGCGCGAGATCATCGCGCGCATCGCCGACGGTTCGCGCTTCCTCGACTTCAAGAACGAGTTCGACAGCCAGACCGTCTGCGGCCACCTGCACATCGAAGGCCACGCCTGCGGCCTGATCGGCAACAACGGCCCGATCACCCCGCAGGGCGCAGCCAAGGCGGCGCAGTTCATCCAGCTGTGCGAGCAGAGCAACACGCCGATCCTGTTCCTGCACAACACCACCGGCTTCATGGTCGGCACCGAATCCGAGCGCCTGGGCGTGATCAAGCACGGTTCGAAGATGATCCAGGCGGTGGCCAACGCCATGGTGCCCAAGCTCACCCTGGTCGTCGGCGGCTCCTACGGCGCCGGCAACTACGCCATGTGCGGCCGCGGGCTGGACCCGCGCTTCATCTTCGCCTGGCCCAACAGCCGCACCGCCGTGATGGGCGGCGCCCAGGCCGGCAAGGTGCTGCGCATCGTCACCGAGGAGAAGCACGCCAAGGAGGGCAAGGAACCCGACCCGAAGATGCTCGACATGCTCGAACAGATGACCGCGCAGAAGCTCGACGCCCAGTCCACCGCGCTCTACGGCACGGCGAGCCTGTGGGACGACGGGCTGATCGACCCGCGCGACACCCGCGTGCTGCTCGGCTACCTGCTGGACATCTGCGCAGAGGCGGCCGTGCGGCCGCTGAAGGGTAATAGTTTTGGGGTAGCGAGGTTCTGATCGGGAATTGGGAGAGTGGGCAAAAGCCCCTCTCCCGCCGCCCACAACCCCCAACGGGCGGGGGGCCGGCGGCGGGTTTGTGGATGGAGGGAGAGGGGGGGGGGACGGGGGAGGGACCCCACCGCCGAAGGGCGGGGGTGGGGTTGGG
>NZ_JBGLYK010000382.1:0-2730 GCF_047304025.1 Pseudomonas sp. Pseusp97
CCCCGCCACCCGTCCCGCGCCCCGCCGCGTAGCCAAGGCGCCGCCGGCGCAGCCGAAGCTGATCCTGCTGAACAAGCCGTTCGACGTGCTGACGCAGTTCAACGACAGCGAGGGCCGCGCGACGCTGAAGGATTTCGTCGATGTGCCGGGCGTTTATCCTGCCGGCCGGCTGGACCGCGACAGTGAAGGCTTGCTACTGCTGACCAACGATGGCCGCCTGCAGGCGCGCATCGCCGATCCCAAGCACAAGCTGCCGAAGACGTATTGGGTGCAGGTGGAAGGCGAGCCGAGCGACGAGCAGATCGAGCAGCTGCGCAAGGGCGTGCAACTCAATGACGGCCCGACCCTGCCGGCCGAAGCCCGGCGGCTGGAGGAACCGCGGCTGTGGGAGCGCGACCCGCCTGTGCGCTTCCGCAAGTCGGTGCCGACGGCCTGGCTGGAGCTGGTGATCCGCGAGGGGCGCAACCGCCAGGTGCGACGGATGACGGCGGCGGTCGGCCTGCCAACGCTGCGCCTGGTGCGCGTGCGCATCGGACCTTGGCAGCTGGACGGGCTGCAGCCGGGACAGTGGCGGGAAGTCAGCCCCGAGCTCTGAGACCCGGGGCAGGGGCGCGGATCAGAAGCCGCCTTCGAGACCGGCAACGACCACGGACTTGATCAGGAAGCCGAGCACGCCCAGGCCCAGTGCGAAGAACAGCACCATGGTGCCCATGCGGCCGGCCTTGGACTTCTTCGCGAGGTCCCAGACGATGAAGGCCATGAACAGGATCAGGCCGGTCACCAGGCCATACATCATCCAGTCTTCGAAACTTTCGTTCATTACAGCTCCTGCCCGGTGCGGAGGATGTCCGAGGGACGCCGGGACGCGGTGGTGGTGAAGAAGGCGCGCATTATACGCATGCCGCGCTTTGGCGTTCAGAGCCGTTCATAAATTGATCAGTTCCTGCTGCGGGACGGGCGGTTCACCTTGGAAATTCCCGTAGGCGCGGGGTTGGCGGGGAAATCTGCGGTCTCGGTTTTGATCGGCGGGAGGCGGGGTGCGGTGTTGTGTCGCAGGTTGGCGGCGGCTTGGCCGACGGACCGTGGGCGAAGCCCGCACCCAAGAGGGAGTTCGGAGTGAAGCGGTTCGCGAGCAAGCTCGCTCCTACGAAAAGCGCTCCGGAGTTTGGCTGGGCTGTAGGAACGAGCTTGCTCGCGAACAGTCCTCAGGGCGCATAACGCGCCAGCATTATCCGCCGTCGTGGCACCGGCGGATAACCCGTTCCGGGTTATGCGCCCTACGCAGAACAGCGGTTTCGGCTTTGGTTCTGAAAGACTTCCAGAGAAACATCCACACGCTCCGGAGTGCCCCTTTCAGGAGGCCGAAGGTGATCGGAGTTTCAGGGGTTGAGCGACATGGATGTCGCGAGAGCCGCGATGGGCCAGGGATGGCCCTTCGCGGCGGGCCCCTGAAACTCCGAGGAACCGAGGGTACTTTTCGCGAAGCGAAAAGCCGGATGTCAGGGGCGAGACCTTTGCCCACTTTGGGGCGTTTGCCAAAGTGGGTCGCCCGAGGGGGCGAAACAAGAGGTTCGCGCGCACGCCGAAGCGGCGCGGGAATACCTGACAAGGAGCAAGAGCAATCGCGGAGAAGCTCCGCTCTTACAGTAGCCAGCAAGCAGCCAGCTCAAACCCGCAGGTGATCCAGCGGCAGCTCGGTACTCGCCATCACATTGCGCAGCACGAAGCTCGACCGCACGCTGGTCACGCCTTCGATGCGGGTCAGAGTGCCGAGCAGGAAGTGCTGGTAGTGTTCCATGTCCGGCACCATCACCTTGAGCTGGTAATCCGCATCCATGCCCGTTACCAGGCTGCATTCCAGCACCTCGGGGCATTTGCCGATGATCTGCTGGAAGTGCTCGAAACGCTCCGGCGTGTGGCGGTCCATGCCGATCAGCACGAAGGCTGTGAGGCTCAGGCCGAGCTTCTTGCTGTCCAGCAGGGCGACCTGGCGGACGATGTAGCCGTCGTCCTCGAGCTGCTTGACGCGCCGCGAGCAGGGCGAGGGCGACAGGCCGATGCGTTCGGCCAGCTCCTGGTTGGAGATGCGCGCGTCGCGCTGCAGTTCGGCAAGAATTCGCAGGTCGTAGCGGTCCAGCTTGTCCATGAAAGCCTCGTGATTCTATTGAATTGCGCATGTGGCGTAATTTTTAGGTATTTGTTGCTCAGGTGGTGCCTGTATGAGCAATCTTAGCAATCATCTCCCCGTTCTGTCGCTTTACTATTTCTTCCAGATTCACAGCCCGGACATCACGTCCCCTGCGATCCGCCCAATCAGGCGCTTCGCGGCCCGCCGACCCAACAGGATCGCGCCGGCCACCGGGCTACGCACTGCCCAGAAGGCGGAGCGAGGTGAGCCGGCGCCAACAGCGACGAGCAGGACGAGATTCCACAAAGGGAGGCTGACGAGCCTCCCTTTTTTCTTGCCCGCGATTTGTCCGCCATCTTTACCCTGCCTTTACCCAGCGCCTTGCAATGCGGGCGTTGCGCCATGGTCTATGGCATTGTCACATCACTGTTTTCGGTCATTGCCGAAGCGAGGAATCCATGAAGTCGGGCATCGGGCAGTTCGCCTCGTTCGCTGTGCTTGCGCTGGCGCTGGTGGTGCAGAGCGCCACGGCTGCCGGCTTTGGCGGCGCCGAAGTGCAGGGTGGACAAGGCCAGCCGCCAAGCCAGGGCGGCGGCCAGGGG
>NZ_JBGLYK010000383.1:0-2712 GCF_047304025.1 Pseudomonas sp. Pseusp97
CCCCGGGCGTCAGCGGCCGCCTGCCCGCGGAGCGCGCCCTGAAGTCCCTGCTCGGCGGCACCGGCCTGACCGTGCGCCAGCTCGGCCCGCGCAACGTGGTGCTGGAGCGCAACCTCTCCTCCGTCGCGGAGATGCAGCCGCTGACCGTCACCGCGACCCGCCAGGCGCAGAGCGTCACCTCGGTGCCGTCCACGGTGAACGTCGTCGGCCGCGAAGAGCTGGACCGCAAGAACGTCAACAGCATCAAGGAACTGGTGCGCGACATGCCCGGCGTTTCCGTCGGCGGCACCGGCAACCGCGCCGGTATCACCGGCTACAACATCCGCGGCATCGACGGCGACCGCGTGCTGACGCAGATCGACGGCGTCGAGATTCCCAACAGCTTCTTCAACGGGCCCTACGCGCAGACCGAGCGCAACTACGTCGACCCGGAAATCGTCAAGCGCGTGGAAGTGCTGCGCGGCCCAGCCTCGGCGCTGTACGGCAGCAACGCCATCGGCGGCGCGGTGAGCTACTTCACCCTCGACCCGGACGACATCATCAAGGACGGCAAGGACGTCGGCGCCCGCCTGAAGACCGGCTACAGCTCCGCCGACGACAGCTGGCTGACCTCCGCCACCGTCGCCGGCCGCCACGACGACTTCGACGGCCTGCTGCACCTGAGCCAGCGCAACGGCCACGAGACCGAGTCCTACGGCAGCACCGGCGGCACCGGCCTGTCGCGCACCGAAGCCAACCCGGAAGACGTGCGCACCACCAACGTATTGGCGAAGCTTGGCTGGAACTACGCCGAAGGCAGCCGCTTCGGCCTGGTCTACGAGAAATACAAGGACGACGTCGACACCGACCAGAAGAGCGCCTATGGCGGCCCCTACAGCAACGGCCAACCGGCTCTTCCGCCCAGCGTCCTGCCCGGCGGCATGTACCAGTGGCGCACCGGCAACGACACCATCACCCGCGAGCGCTATGGCCTGGAACACCAGATGCTGCTGGACAGCGCGGTGGCCGACCACCTGAAGTGGACCTTCAACTACCAGATCGCCAAGACCGACCAGAGCACCGACGAGTTCTACTACCCCATGACCCGCCAGGTGCTGCGCACCCGCGAGACGCTGTACAAGGAGCGCCAGTGGGTGCTCGACCTGCAGATGGACAAGGCCTTCGCCCTAGGCGACACCGACCACCTGCTGACCTACGGCACCACCCTCAAACGGCAGAAGGTCACCGGCTACCGTGAAGGTACCGGCACCTGCCTGGCCGTCGGCCGCGGCTGCACGTCCATCGGCGCACCCAGCGCCAGCGACACCCTGGCCCGCAGCAGCGACTTTCCCGATCCGACCATCGACACCTACGCCCTCTTCGCTCAGGACGAAATCCGCTGGAACGACTGGACCTTCCTGCCCGGCCTGCGCTACGACCACACCCGCCTGAAGCCGCACGTCACCGACGAGTTCCTGAAGACCGTCGACCAGAGCGGCGAAGGCGACGTGAGCAGCGAGGACAAGAGCTGGCACCAGCTCTCGCCCAAGCTCGGCGTGACCTACTCGTTCAACGACAACTACCTGTGGTACGGGCAGTACGCCCAGGGCTTCCGCACCCCGACCGCCAAGGCGCTCTACGGCCGCTTCGACAACCCCGGCGCGGGCTATCGCGTGGAACCGAACCCGGACCTCGACCCGGAACGCAGCCAGAGCTACGAGACCGGCCTGCGCGGCAACTTCGAGGAAGGCTCGTTCGACGTGGCGGTCTTCTATAACAAGTACCGCGACTTCATCAACGAGGACGCCATCACCCCCGGCTACGACGAGCCGACCTTCACCAGCAACAACATCAAGAACGCGATCATCAAGGGCGTGGAGTTGAAGGGCCGCCTGGAACTGGGCGCGTTCGGCGCGCCGCAGGGCCTCTACACCAAGGGGTCGGTGGCCTACGCCTACGGCCGCAATAAGGACACCGGCAAGCCGATCAACAGCGTCAACCCGCTCACCGGCGTATTCGGCCTGGGCTACGACGAACAGGCCGGCCGCTACGGCGCCCTGCTCGACTGGACCCTGGTCAAGCGCAAGAACCGCGTGGACGACAGCCAGTTCAATGCCCCGGACGGCACCAGCAGCCAGTTCAAGACACCAGGCTTCGGCATCCTCGACCTGACCGGCTACTACAAGCTGACCGACGACCTGACCCTCAACGCCGGCCTCTACAACCTCACCGACAAGAAGTACTGGCTCTGGGATGACGTACGCGGCTACGACGGCGTCGGCGAAGCCTCGGTACTGGCCCCGGCCAACCTCGACCGCCTGACCCAGCCGGGCCGCAATTTCGCGATCAACCTGGTGTGGGATATCTGAGGCGCAAGCGCTATGGCTGACCGTAGGGCGCATAACCTGGAACAGGTTATCCGCCGCCCAGCTCGGCGGGTAACGCTGACGCGTTATCCGCCCTACAGAGTCGGCTTGGCGCGGGGCTCCCGACGAATCTCGTGCCGCTCTGTTCGCGAGCAAGCTCGCTCCTACGAAAAGCACCACTCCCTGTAGGAGCGAGCTTGCTCGCGAACCCACTTCGCTCCGCTATCGCATTGCACACCCAACAATCTTTACGCTTTCCCCGAAGTCATTCGTCTCGTCTGTAAAGATCAGACCGTAGGGCGCATAACCTGGAACAGGTTATCCGCCGCCCAGCTCGGCGGGTAACGCTGACGCGTTATCCGCCCTA
>NZ_JBGLYK010000384.1:0-2682 GCF_047304025.1 Pseudomonas sp. Pseusp97
GCCTTGGCAGCCGGCTTTGCAGCAGGCTTGGCAGCGGGTTTTGCGGCAGCCTTGGCAGCCGGTTTGGCAGCGGTTTTCGCTGCGGGCTTGGCGGCCGGTTTCGCTGCAGGCTTCGCAGCGGGCTTGGCGGCGGCCTTGGCAGCCGGTTTGGAAGCCGCGGTCTTCACAGCGGGTTTCGCGGCCGGTTTGGCGGTGGCTTTCGCTGCGGGTTTGGCGGCGGCCTTGGCGGCCGGTTTGGCGACGCTGACGCCGGTGAGCTTCTCGATCTGCCTGGTGAGGCTGTCGACCTTGCTGTGCAGATCCTTCACCTCGCGGCTGCTCGGCACGCCCAGGCGCGAGATCGCGCTGTTGAGGCGCTTGTCGAAGGCCTCTTCCAGCTCGCCCCACTTGCCGATCGCGGCGCCCTTGACGGCATCGACGCGCGACTTCGCGGAACGGGCGGAAGTCTTCACCGCACCTTCGACCTCGGTCTTGGCTTGTTTCTCGGCCTTCTCGCCATCCTTCACGAGGGACTCGAACACCTTGCTGCCATCCTTGCTGACCTTCGAGTAGGCCCCCAAGCCAGCCAGCCAGATCTGCCGCGAGTATTTCTCGATCTCGCCGATCCAACTGGACTCTTTTTTATCGGTAGTTTTTTTGCCAGCCATCCTGCTCTCCTTATTGGGTTCTCGCGACACGCTCGAGCACTGCGCTCAGCTCATCCAGCTTAGCAGAGAGCGCCTCCACATCACGCCTGGAGGGAATTCCGATTCTGTTGAGGGCGGAGGCGACACGTGCATCGAACGCCTCTTCGATCCTGTCGAAGTTCAGCTTGGCTTTGACGCTGTGCAGGCGACCCTTGACGCTGTCGTTGGCGGCGTCGATCTGGGTGCTCACCAGGTCGCGGCCCTTCTTCTCCACGGACTCGCCGGACTTGACCAGTTCCTTGAAGTATTCGCTGCCTTCGGCGCCCACGCGGGCATAGGTGCCCAGGCCTGCCAGCCAGATCTGCCGCGCATAGTGCTTGGCGTCGGAGTAGAGGGAGGATTCGAGTTCTACGACTTTCTTCTTGCTGACGGCCTTGGCCATGGTGGCACCTCACAGGGTTCAGATTCGATGATGTCGAACGCTGCCCGCATCAGGCGGGACTGTGAGCCAAGGTATCGGGGAAAATTAGAAAACACATACCAGGCTTTGTAGGAACAAAGCAGCTACAAGCTGCAAGCCACAAGCTGCAAGCAAAAGCGCCTCTGCTTGCCGCTTACAGCTTGTGGCTCGGGCACTGGACAAGCGACTGGCTCACGCCAGCGCCTTGTCCAGTGCGCGCTCGATCTCGCCCTTGAGCAGGCCGCCCATGGCCGACAGCATCAGCCCAAGCTTCACGTCCACCGCGACCTTGTCCGCGCCCACCTCGATGCGTCCGTCCACGCCGCTGCGCTTGAACAGCAGGGTATCGCCCTGCCACTCGCTGCTCACACCGTGCTCGCGGGTGAGCTTGTCGGCGAGCTTCTGCGCCTTGGCGCGGGCCGCTTCGAGGCCCAGCGAGTGATGACGTTCGACGTGGATACGGGACATTCTTGAACTCCGCGAGTGACTGACTTGCCAAATGATACGCGCCGCGCCGTATCGCCGCACCCCGGCTGCGCCGCGACCGGGGCGGCGTTTTCTCTGCTTCCTGTTAGAATGCCCGCCACTGACTTCCAGGGTAGAAATGCCATGAGCGAACCGCGCAAGCCCCAAGCCGGCCAGGACGGCGCCGATCCCACCACGCACTTCGGCTACAAGACCGTGCGCGAGAGCGAGAAGGCCGAGAAGGTCGCCGAGGTCTTCCACTCGGTCGCCGCCAAGTACGACCTGATGAACGACCTGATGTCCGGCGGCATCCACCGTCTGTGGAAGCGCTTCACCATCGAGCTGTCCGGCGTGCGCGCCGGCAACCGGGTGCTGGACATCGCCGGCGGCACCGGTGACCTGACCCGCCAGTTCTCCCGCCTGGTCGGCCCGACCGGCGAAGTGGTGCTGGCCGACATCAACGCCTCGATGCTCAAGGTCGGCCGCGACAAGCTGCTCGACAGCGGCGTCGCCGGCAACGTCAGCTTCGTCCAGGCCGACGCCGAGAAGCTGCCGTTCCCCGACAACCATTTCGACGCGGTGACCATCGCCTTCGGCCTGCGCAACGTCACCCACAAGGACGAAGCCATCCGCTCCATGCTGCGGGTGCTCAAGCCCGGCGGCCGCCTGCTCGTGCTGGAATTCTCCAAGCCCACCAGCAGCCTGCTGTCCAAGGCCTACGACGCCTACTCCTTCACCCTCCTGCCGCTGATGGGCAAGCTGGTGACCAACGATTCCGAGAGCTACCGCTACCTCGCCGAGTCGATCCGCATGCACCCCGACCAGGAAACGCTGAAGTCGATGATGGTGGAGGCGGGCTTCGATCGCGTCACCTACCACAACATGACCGGCGGCGTGGTCGCCCTGCACCGCGGCATCAAGCCCTGATGAGCCTGCTCCTGCAGGCCGCCCTGGCCAGCGCCGAAGCCACCGTCAACCGCGTGCTGCGGCTCGACGGCGTGGCGCTCCGGCGGCTTGGCCGGCTCGCCGGCAAGGTGCTGGAAGTGGACTGCCAGGCGCCCGCGCTGCGGCTGTGCATCCTGCCCGACGCCGCCGGCCAGGTGCAGGCCGTCGGCGTCGGGCAGGATGAAC
>NZ_JBGLYK010000385.1:0-2674 GCF_047304025.1 Pseudomonas sp. Pseusp97
GGCAGGCGCTGTCCGCCGCCATGGCCCACCGCGTCCGCGAAGGCCGCGAGGCGATCCGCGCCGTCCTCGATGGCCGCGACCGGCGCCTTCTTGTAGTGATCGGCCCCTGCTCGCTGCACGACCCCGTCTCCGCCCTCGAATACGCCGACCGCCTCGCCGAACTGGCGCCGCAGGTGAGCGACCAGTTGTTGCTGGTGATGCGCGCCTACGTCGAGAAGCCGCGCACCACCATCGGCTGGAAAGGCCTGGTCTACGACCCGCAGCTGGACGGTACTGGCGACATGGCCGGCGGCCTGGAGCTGTCGCGCCGGCTGATGCTGGGCATGCTCGAACGCGGCCTGCCGATCGCCACCGAACTGCTGCAACCGCTGGTGGCCGGCTACTTCGACGATCTGCTGGGCTGGGCCGCCATCGGTGCACGCACCAGCGAATCCCAGGTGCACCGCGAGATGGTCAGTGGCCTCGACCTGCCGGTGGGCTTCAAGAACGGCACCGACGGCAGCATCGGCATCGCCACCGACGCCATGCGCTCGGCGGCGCACCCGCACCAGCACTTCGGCATCGATGCGCTGGGGCGCCCGTCGCTGGTGCAGACCCAGGGCAACCCGGACACACATCTGGTTTTGCGCGGCGGCCATGCCGGGCCGAACTTCGACGCGGCCAGCGTGCAGCAGATTCGCCTGGGGCTGGAGAAGCTCGGCCTCGATGCAAGCATCATGGTGGATTGTAGTCACGCCAACAGCGGCAAGGATCCGCTGCGCCAGCCGGCGGTGCTGGACAGCGTGCTCGACCAGCGCCTGGCCGGCGATGCGTCCTTGCGTGGCGTGATGCTGGAGAGCCATCTGTTCGACGGCTGCCAGCCGCTGTCCGGCGAGCTGCGCTACGGCGTCTCGATCACTGACGGCTGCCTGGGGTGGAGCGGCACCGAGGCGTTGCTGCTGAATGCGGCGGAGCGGCTGCGTCGCGGCTGAACGCGCTTTTTTGTAGGAGCGGGGGGGGGGGGGGGGGCGCGCCCCCCCCCCCGCGGCGGGGGGGGGGGGGGGGGGGGGGGGGGGGGGAAAGAGAAGGAGGGGGGGGGGGGGGGGGGTGGTCTTTTTTTTTTTTTTTGCTCCCGCGCCCCCCCCCCCCCCCCCCCCCCCCGGGGGGGGGTCCATCCCCCCCCCCCCCCCCCCGCTCCTACAAATCATGCTGTGCTCGGAGCCTGGGATTGATGGGTATCGCTTCGCTCCACGCCATCCTACGAGAGGCAGAAATTCCTCACTGCTCCTCGCTGCCCACCAGATCGTAGGGCGCATAACGCGCCAGCGTTATCCGCCGCAAGGCAATCGGCGGATAACCCGTTCCGGGTTATGCGCCCTACGGTCGTGTATCGCCGGACGCCATCGCGGACGGAGTCCGCTTCTACACAGGCGCGAGATTCCTCACTGCTCCTCGCTGTCCACCAGCAGGTTCTCCAGCGTCTCGCGGTACTTCCCCGGCTCCTCCCACAACCCGCGCTGTTGCGCTTCCACCAGGCGTTCGGCGATGTCGCGCAGGGCTTCGGGGTTGTGCTGGCGGATGAATTCGCGGGTGTCGTCGTCCAGCAGGTAGGCGTCGGCCAGCAGGCGGTACTGGTGGTCGTCCACCAGTTCGCTGGTGGCATCGAAGGCGAACAGGTAGTCCACCGTCGCGGCCAGTTCGAAGGCGCCCTTGTAGCCATGGCGCTTCATGCCGGCGATCCATTTCGGGTTCACCGCGCGGGCGCGCACCACGCGGCCGAGTTCTTCCTTCAGGGTGCGGATGCGTGGGTTGTCCGGCTGGCTGTGGTCGCCGTGGTAGCTGGCGAGTGACTGCCCCTGGATGACCTCGGCGGCGGCCAGCATGCCGCCCTGGAACTGGTAGTAGTCGTTGGAATCGAGGATGTCGTGCTCGCGGTTGTCCTGGTTGTGCAGCACCGCCTGGAGGCCGGACAGGCGCTGGGCAAAGCGCTCGCGCGCCGGGGTGCCGTCGTCGCTGGCGCCGTAGGCGTAGCCGCCCCAATTCAGGTAGGCCTCGGCGAGGTCGGCGCGGCTGTCCCACTGGCGCGATTCGATCACGCCCTGCACGCCGGCGCCGTAGGCACCGGGCTGGGCGCCGAAGATGCGCCAGCCGGCCTGGCGGCGGGCTTCATCAAGCGCCAGTCCCTCCGACTGCAAGTGTGATTGATCGGCGCGCACGCGGGCGGCCAGCGGGTTCAGGTCGTCCGGCTCATCCAGCGCGGCGACAGCCTGCACGGCGGCGTCGAACAGGCGGATCAGGTTGGCGAAGGCGTCGCGGAAGAAGCCAGAGACCCGCAGCGTCACGTCGACCCGCGGGCGGTCGAGCAGGCTGATCGGCAGGATCTCGAAGTCTTCCACGCGCTGGCTGCCGGCCTGCCAAACCGGGCGCACGCCGAGCAGCGCGAGGGCCTGGGCGATGTCGTCGCCGCCGGTGCGCATGGTCGCCGTGCCCCACACCGACAGGCCGAGCTGGCGCAGGTGGTCGCCGTGGTCCTGCAGGTGGCGTTCGAGCAGGCGGCTGGCGGACTGGAAGCCGAGGCGGAAGGCGGTGGGCGTGGGCAGGTTGCGCACGTCCACGGTGAAGAAGTTGCGCCCGGTGGGCAGCACGTCGACCCGCCCGCGACTGGGCGCGCCGCTGGGACCAGGCGGAACGAAGC
>NZ_JBGLYK010000386.1:0-2665 GCF_047304025.1 Pseudomonas sp. Pseusp97
TCGCGGAGCAATAGGGGGGCGGGGCGGTGCGGGGTGGTGACCTGGGCTATGGGGGAAGTTTGCGTGAACGCGGTTAACTGCATGGACATATCGGGTCGTCTGCCTTGGTTGGGTCTGCCGGTGCGCGCGCCCCGCAGCAATCACCTGGGCAAGCGTCGTCGGGCCAACGAAAAGGCCCGGTGCTGGCGCTGCTCGCCGTGGCCGTGGCGGCAGCACTGGGTGTCGGTGGCGCGGGCTACTGGTGGCTCGGCCGCACGGCCAAGGCGCCGGTGGCTGTCGACCAGCAGGACAAGGCGCCGAGCCAGGCGCTCGCCAGCGACAAGCCGCAGAACGTCGGTCAGCCGACCCAGGCTGCCGTTGCCGATGATTCCGTGGCTGGTGAGCACCCGTTGCTGATCCCCGGCAAGAAGACCCTCTACCAGCGCGTACTGGCAAAGCCCGGCGCGCAGTTGCATACAGAACCGGGGCAGGGCGCAGGGCAACCGCTGCCGGCGTTCTCGGTGCTCTACGTCTACGCCCGGCGCAACGTCGCCGGCCAGGACTGGCTGCAGGTCAGCGCCGCCAGCGATGGCCGCGCGCTGGGCTGGCTGCCGGCGAGCGAGGGCGCCGACTGGAAGCAGAGCCTGGTGCTCAAGTTCACCGAACGCTCCGGCCGGGCGCCGGTGATGTTCCTGCGCCAGGACAGCCTGCTGGAACAACTGATCGCCGACCCCAACGCGGCCCGCAACCTGCTGCGCAAGGCCCAGGCCGACGCCAGCGACAACAGCCAGGTGCTGGCTCTGGAACCGGCCACCCGCGCGGTCGCACAGGATCGCTTCTACCTGCTGCCGATCTTCGAGTCGCGCGAGAGCATGGATGACAACGGGCAGATCGTGCAGATGCTCAAGGTCGCCTCCATCGACCCCGGCAGTCAGGTCGCCAGCACTGTGGAGGGCAAGCCACTGAAGGCTGCCGCCACCGACGCCTTCCGCACTGGCATCGTGCTGGTGGTGGACACCTCGGTGTCCATGCAGCCCTATATCGACCAGATTCGCGACGTGGTGCAGAGCCTGCAGGGCAAGCTCGCCGAGCGCGGCGAACTCGATAGCGTCAGCTTCGGCCTGGTGGGCTTTCGCAACAACACCGACAAGACGCCGGGGCTGGAATACCTGAGCAGGACCCTGATCCCGCTGGAGGAAGGCCGCGATCCCGCGCGCTTCCTGCAATTGGCCGGGCAGATCAAGGCCACCACGGTGTCCAGCCACTCGTTCAACGAGGACGCCTTCGCCGGCATCATGCAGGCGGTGGACGGCATGGACTGGAGCGGTTATGGCGGCCGCGTAGTGCTGGTGGTCAGCGATGCCGGCGCGCTGCGCAAGAGCGATCCGTACAGCTCGACGCGCATGAACGAAGCGGAGGTGCGCCAGGCTGCGCTGAACAAGCAGATCCACCTGTATGCCCTGCACCTGCTGACGCCGGCCGGGGCGAACAACCATGCGGCCGCCGAGCAGCAGTACCGCACCCTGACCGCCGACGCCAACCCGCGCATCGGCGACCTCTACGTGCCGGTGCCGGGTGGCGACGTACAGCGCTTCGGCCAGCGCCTGGACGAAATCGGCAGCGTGTTCGCCGATCTCGTCCACCAGGTGCGCGGCAACGCGCCCAGCGCTGCGCCGCAGCTGGACGGCGCGCCGAGTCTTGCGCAGAAGTCGGCGGCCATCGGCTACGCCATGCACATGGACTTCCTCGGCCGCAGGACCCAGGCACAGAGCCCGCAGCTGGTCAGCGCCTGGACCGCCGACCGCGACCTGAGCAACCCGGCGCTGCCGGCCTTCCAGGTGTGCGCGCTGCTCACCCGCCTGCAGCTCAACGAGCTGCAGCAGTCGCTCAAGCTGATCGTCGATGCGGCGCGCAAGACCCAGACCTCGCCCAGGGACTTCTTCCAGGAAATCGCCAGCGCCAGTGCCTACATGAGCCGCGACCCCTCGGCGCTGCGCCAGGGCGGCAACCTGGCCAAGGGCGGCCTGCTGGGCGAATACCTCGACGGCCTGCCGTACCGCAGCAAGGTCCTGGGCATGACCCAGGACCTCTGGCTGTCGCTGTCGGTGGCCGAGCAGCAGGACTTCATCGACGAACTGGAATCGAAGATCCGCCTCTACGAAACCTTCCACAACGACACGGCCAACTGGGTCCGCTTCGGCGCTGCCGAACCGGGCGATGCCTTGTACCGCGTGCCGCTGGCGACGCTGCCATGAGCCTGCTCAGCCTGCGTGGCGTCAGCAGTATCCGGGGGCAGGGCGCACAGCGCTTCCGCCTGGACGTGCCGTGCCTGGACCTCGCGCCCGGCCAGCGCCTGGCGCTGGTGGGGGCCAGCGGCAGCGGCAAGAGCACGCTGCTGGACCTGCTGTCCCTGGTGGCGCCGCCGCAGCAGGCAGAGCGCTTCGATTGGCGGGCGGGCGCGGGCGTGTACGCCATCGCCGATCTCTGGCGCACCGGCCAGCGCAGCACCCTGGCCGACCTGCGCAGCCGGTTCTGCGGCTACGTGCTGCAGACCGGCGGGCTGCTCGGCTATCTCAGCGTGCGCGCCAATATCGAGTTGTCGCGGCGCCTGCTGGGCCTGGCCGACCGAGAGCGCGGCGGGTTTCTTGTCCAGCTGGTCCTGGATGTCCAGGCGCCGCGCCCTGGC
>NZ_JBGLYK010000387.1:0-2611 GCF_047304025.1 Pseudomonas sp. Pseusp97
CCCCGGCCCCCCCCCCCCCCGTCTGCGCCCCCGCTCCCCCCCCACCCGCCGGGCGCGGCCCCGCCGGCAAACCGCGCCCCCCCACAAGCTCGCTCCTACAAGGGCGCTCATGCACTCGCGGTTGCTACGGCAAATGCCCGCGCTATGGCATTGATCACCGCACGAACTCGCGCCGTATGGCGCACGTCCTTGTGGGTCACCAGCCATACGTCGTAGGGCAGGGGCGGGCGTTCCGGCCACAGGCGGACCAGCCCGTCCGCTTCGCCCAGCGGCAGCGGCAATTCCCCTACGCCGAGGCCGCCGGCCAGCGCGCGGCGGACCATGAAGCCGGAGGTGCAGGTCATGGCGATGCGCCCGTGGATGATCGGCTCGGAGGCGAGGAACACTTCCTTGCCCGCGTCGAGATAGGGCTGATAGACCACCAGGTCGTGTCCGGCGAAGGCGGTCCCCCGCTCGGGAGTTCCGCGCTGCTCGATGTACTGCGCGGAGGCGAACAGCCCGCTGCCCCAGCGCGCCAGGCGCCGCACGATCAGGTCGGGGTTCTCCGGCTGGTGGGTGCGCACGGCGATGTCGGCCTCGCGCTTGGCCAGATTGAGCATCTGCGTGGAGGTCTGCAGTTGCACCTCGATGCCCGGCTCCTCGCGGTGCAGGGCGGCGACTGCGGGGATGATGAAGTCGGCGGCGAAGGAGTCGGTGGTGGTGACCCGCACCACGCCGCTCATGCGGTCGTCCATGCCGAGGATCTGCCGTTGCAGTTCGGCGGCGGACGACTCCATGGCCTGCGCCGCGGCCAGGGCGATCTCGCCGGCGGCGGTCAGGCTGTAGCCGGCCGAGGTGCGCAGGAACAACGTCGCCTCCAGCGAACGCTCCAGCGATGCCAGGCGCCGGCCCACCGTCGCCTGGTCCACCGCCAGCACGCGGGCGGCGCCGCGCAGGGTCTGTTTGCGGCACAGGGCGAGGAACACCCGCGCATCGTCCCAGTTCATCATGGCGAAGTCCTTTTGATGCAGAAATGCAATGGTGGCATGAAAACACGCTGCATTACTGCATCTTGTCGCGCCTTTATGATTTCCCCATCACCACTCAACGGCGCCGCCCTGACGGCGCGATAGGGGTTGTCATGCATACCGATGCTTCCCGCCTCGCCAGCCGAGGCTCCCTCTGGTTGCCGATCTGGGCGGGCCTCTGCGCCAGCCTGGTCGGCATCGGTCTGGCGCGTTTCGCCTACACGCCGCTGATCCCGGCGCTGATCGAGGCGCACTGGTTCTCGGCGTCCGCCGTGGTCTACCTGGGCGCCGCCAATCTCGCCGGCTACCTGGTCGGGGCGCTGGCCGGGCGCCCGCTGGCGGCGCGCTGGTCGAGCACCACGGTGCTGCGCGGCATGATGCTGCTGGTCACGTTGTCGTTCTTCGCCTGTGCCTGGCCGCTGAACCAGGCGTGGTTCTTCTTCTGGCGCCTGGTCTCGGGAATTTCCGGTGGGGTGATCATGGTGCTGGCCGCCAGCACCATCCTGCCGCATGTCGCCGCCAATAGGCGTGGGCTGGCCAGCGGGGCGATCTTCCTCGGCATCGGCCTGGGTATCGCCGCCTCCGGCACCCTGGTGCCGCTTCTGCTGGCGCTCGGGCTGGTGCAGACCTGGCTCGGCCTCGGCGCGCTGGCCCTGGTGGTCAGCCTGAGCAGCTGGTTCGGCTGGCCGCAGGAACAGCCGCACGCCCAGGCACATGACGTTGCTGCACCGCGAGCCTCGGCGGGCGTCTACGTGCTGTTCGCCCAGTACGCGCTGATGGCCGCCGCGCTGGTGGCGCCGATGATGTTCCTGGTGGACTACGTAGCCCGGGGCCTGGGCGCCGGTACCCACAGCGGGGCGCTGATATGGACGCTGTATGGCGTTGGCGCCATCGTCGGGCCGGTGGTCTACGGCTTTCTCGCCGACCATCTGGGGGCGCGGGCGGCGATTCGCCTGGTGCTGGCGGCGCAATTCATCGCCCTCGGCCTGCTGCTGGAAACCGGCGACCTGCGTCTGCTGGGCATGGCGAGCCTGGTGATCGGTTCGTTCCCGCCGGGCATCGTGCCGCTGGCCCTGGCGCGGGTGCATCAACTGGTGCCCGGCCACGCCGCGCAGAACGCCACTTGGAGCCGCGCGACAGTGTCCTTCGCCAGCTTCCAGGCCATCGCCGGCTACGCCTACTCGGCGCTGTTCAGTGCGAGCCATGGCCACTACGCGCTGCTCTTCGCGGTGGCCGCCGGAGCCATCGTGCTGGCCCTGCTGATGGAAGTGGCGCTGCTGTTCAAGGTGGCGCCGGAAGCTGGCGCATCGGTGCATAGCTGACCCGCACCGCCGCGCCGGCCTTTTTGTAGGAGCGAGCTTGCTCGCGAACCGGCTTCACTCCGGGCGGTACCGGTGCCATGCGTTCGCGAGCAAGCTCGCTCCTACAGCTCGGGTTGGGATCGGGCAGAAACACTTTCAAGGCGGCGTCGGAGGCCGACGAACCGATGCGTGGCTGACCTGCACCGCCGCGCTGGCTTTTTTGTAGGAGCGGGGGGGGGGGGGGGGCCGCGGGCGGGGCGGCGGCGGCGGGGGGCGGGGCGCGCGCGGCGCGCGGCGAGGCCG
>NZ_JBGLYK010000388.1:0-2592 GCF_047304025.1 Pseudomonas sp. Pseusp97
TTTTTTCGGCGCGCGCTGCCCCGCCACCCGCCCCGCCCAAATGGCCCGTTAATTTTTTTGCCCCACAACCCCCGCTCCTACATGAAAGGCAATCGGTCCACAGCCCCGGCGCATTGTTTAGAATGCCTCACGACGCAAATCGCCAGGACCCCGCCGCATGAGCCGCAAAGCCCCGCAGGAAGCCCCCGCCAACGCCGAAGCGCAGTTCCTCGGCACCCGCATCCGCGGCCTGCGCAAGCGGCGCGGCATGACCCTGGCGGAGCTGGCCGAGCAGAGCGGGCTGACCGCCGGCTACATCAGCCAGCTGGAACGCAACCTGGCGTACCCGTCGATCCCGGCGTTGTTCAACATCGCCCGCAGCCTGGGCGTGACCATCCAGTGGTTCTTCGCCAGCGAAGTGCAGGTCGACCCGGCCGACGCCGGCTACGTGGTGCGGCGCAACGCGCGCACCAGCGTGCATTACGAGGACGGCATCGTCGACGAACTGCTCAGCCCGCAGCCCAGTCGCCAGCTGGAAATCCTCCACTCGAAATTTCCGCCCGGCACCTACAGCCAGCAGAGCTACAGCCACGACGGCGAGGAAGCCGGCTACCTGCTCAGCGGCACCTTCGAGCTGTGGGTGGGCGAGCGGCATTTCGTGCTCAACGAAGGTGACAGCTTCAGCTATTCCAGCCAGGAGCCGCACCGTTATGGCAATCCGGGGGATGTGGACGCCGTGGTGCTCTGGGTGATCACGCCGCCGACGTTCTGAGCAGCTTTTGTAGGGGCGAGCTTGCTCGCGAACGCTCTTGGGTGACTTCGGCGGCAAGCGGGTTCGCGAGCAAGCTCGCTCCTACAGGCACCCTGGGACTTTGGGCGCGAAAGGTGGCCCTCTCCTCCCGCCCTGGCTGCACGCCCCGCTCCGAAGGGAGAGGGAGCCGTTCGGCGTTGTAGGAAGACGCCGAGTCAGTCGGCTGGCTCAGAATTGTCACGCCGCGCCAGATCAGCCCCCTCTCCCTTCAGGGAGAGGGCTGGGGAGAGGGAAAATCCCCCGCTCCGAAGCCTGATCAACCTTTGATCAACCGCCCCAACCCATCCAGCAAGCGCCCCAGCGCCCCCTGATTGGCCTTCATCACCCCCAATCCCGCCTCAGCCATGCGCTCAGCCGAAGCAGGCTCGTCCCACAACGCCGCCACGGCGACCGCCAGCGAAGGCGCATCGGCCACCTCACGCAGCGCGCCAACCTCACGCAACTGCGCGGCGATTTCGAGGAAGTTGAACAGGTGCGGCCCCGACAGCACCGGCTTGCCCAACGCCGCCGGCTCCAGCAGGTTGTGCCCGCCATTGGCCACCAGGCTGCCGCCAACGAAGGCGACGTCGGCCAGCGCATAGAGGAACAGCAGCTCACCCATGGTGTCGCCGAGCAGCACCTGGGTGTCCGCCGTGACCAGCGCGCCGGCGGAACGCCGCAGGGTGCGGAATCCTTCGCGGGTGCACAGCTCGAACATCGGGTTGAAGCGCTCGAGGTGACGTGGGACCAGGATCAGCAGCGCCTCCGGGTACTTCTCCAGCAACTGGCGGTGGGAGGCCAGGACAATCTCGTCTTCCCCGGCGTGGGTGCTGGCGGCGATCCACACCGGCCGTTGCTGCGCCTGCCACTGGGCGCGCAGCTCACCGGCGCGCGCCAGCAGTTCGGGGTCGATGGTCAGGTCGAACTTGATCGAACCGGTCACGCTCACGCAGTCCGGGTGCGCACCAAGCTGGCGGAAGCGTTCGGCTTCGGCCTCGGTCTGCACGGCGATCCAGCTCATCTCTTCCAGCATCGGCCGGGTCAACCCGCCGAAGCGCGCATAACCGCGCGCCGAGCGCTCGGACAGCCGCGCATTGGCCAATGCCACCGGAATGCCGCGTTTGGCGCACTGGTGGATGTGGTTGGGCCACAGCTCGGTTTCCATGATCACGCCCAGCACCGGCCGCGCGCGGTCGAGGAAGCGCGCCGCCGCCCAGGGCAGGTCATAGGGCAGGTAGCAGTGCTGCACCTGCTCGCCGAACATTGCGCGGATGCGCTCGGAGCCGGTGGGCGTCATGCAGGTGACGGTGATCGGCAGGCCAGGGTGGCGCTGCATCAGCGCGCGGATCATCGGCGCGGCGGCGATGCTCTCGCCTACCGACACCGCGTGCACCCAGATGCCGCCTGGCTTGAGCGCCGGCAGGCCGAGGGCGAAGCGCTCGCCGACGCGCTGGGCATAGGCCGGGGCCTTGCGCGAACGCAGGAACAGGCGCAGCGCGACCAGCGGCAGGCCCAGGTGGAACAGCAGGGTATAGAGGGTCCGGTTCATGGCGGCGGAGAGTAGCAAATTAGCGGGCCAATCCTGAACAGGGCAGCGTTTTCTGTAGGAGCGAGCTTGCTCGCGAACCGCTTGACGCTGGAGCAGCCGGGAAATCCTGTTCGCGAGCAAGCTCGCTCCTACGAAAAGCAGATCGGCGCAGCGGTATGCGAGCCTGTCACACGGGCGAAGCGAGATGCTCCGCAAAGCACTCGCCCAGCCATTGCGCCGCCGGCCCCAACGGCTCGTCGCGGCGCCAGACCAGTTCCACCACCAGCGGCGGTGG
>NZ_JBGLYK010000389.1:0-2537 GCF_047304025.1 Pseudomonas sp. Pseusp97
CTGCAGGGCCGGCGCGAGCGGCGGCACGCGGCAGCAATGCGGCGGAGAGCCGCTGGTCGCGCAGCGGCAGGCCGGCGGACAGACTGTTGCGACTCACCGAGCAGCCATGCAGGCGACAGAGGATCAGCAGTCCGTCGAGCAGGGGATCGTCATGGCTCAGGCGCGGATCGCCCGGCGCGGGTGTGCTGCGCTCCTGGATGATCATGGTCACGCTACTTCCTCCCGGGCCGGGCCGATCCGCGAAGGCGGCACCCGGCGAACACTTGCAGGTGTTCGCCGGACGTCGCCGGCCGTCGGGTTCTCCGTGCCCTGTCGTATCGCTTCACGACCGTCGCCCCGACGCCGGGCGGCGCGGGGCAGGGTGACGGACGCATGCGATTTTCTTATTTCAGGTCAGGCAGGCGTGCCTCGTTCTTCACATCCGACAGGGCCACGGCCTCGTGCGGCGCCACGACGTGCTGGGAGCGCAACAGCCCGCCCATGCTGCCGAGCACGCGGTACATCGAGTATTCCTCGGTGTAGCGCACGTCGACGTAGCGGCGGTTGGCGGTGAACAGTTCGTTCTCGCTGTCCAGCAGGTCGAGCAGGGTGCGCTGGCCGAGGGTGAACTGCTGCTGGTACGCCTCGCGCACCTTGCGGGTGTAGTCGGCGTATTCGCGCGCCGGCTGGGTCTGCTTCTTGGCGTTTTCCATCGCATCCCAGGCCAGCGCGAGGTTCTCGTTGAGCAACCGCAGCGCGTTGTTGCGGATGTCCTGGGCCTCGTTGATCTGGTGCGAGGTGGCGTTCAGGTGGGCCTTGTCGCGCATCCCGTTGAACAGGTTGTAGCGCATCACCACCTGGGCTTCCCAGCTGTTGTAATGGCCTTCGTCGCCGTCGACGTTGTTGTTGGCCGCCTTGGCCAGCTCGGCGTCGAAGCGCGGGTAGAAGGGCGCCTTGGCGGCCTCGTACTGGGCTTCGGCGGCGTTGACGTCGGCCTGCGCCGATTTCAGCAGCGGGTTTTCATTGAGCATGCCCTGGCGCGCGGCGAGCAGATCCGCCGGGACTTCGGCCTTCACGGTGGAAGGCGCCTCCAGTTGGTCGGGCATGCGGCCGGTGGCGCTATAGAAGCTGGCCTCGGCATCGGCGAGGTTGACCTCCTCGGTGTAGAGGTTGTTCTGCGCCAGGGCCAGACGGGCGATGGCTTGGTCGTTGTCGGCGGTGCTGCCGACGCCGCGCTCGCTGCGCAGGCGGATCTGGTCGCCGATGCGTTCGTGGGCCTGCAGGTTGTTCTTCGCCAGCGCGACCATCTCGCGGCGCTTGAGTACATCGAGGTAGACCTCGACGGTGCGCAGGGCGGCGGTCTCGGACGTTCCGAGGATGCGGAACGCCTTGGCGTTGACGTTGGACTCGTTGCGCTTGACCTCGTTGGGGGTGCCGAAGCCGTCGAACAGCATCTGCCGCAGACGGATCTCCGCATCGCCGCGGGTCAGGGTCTCATCGTGGTGGTTACCCGCCGCGCGGGTGCTGGGGCTGTCGGTGTTCTCGCGGCCATAGCCCGCGACAAGATCGACGGTCGGCAGGTAGCCGCCCCTGGCGAATTTGAGCTCTTCGTCCGCGGTGAGGCGGCTGTTTACGCTCTGGCTGATTTCCGGGTGGTATTGCAGCGTGCTTTGTATAGCTTCGGTCAGCGTCATGGCTTGCCCATGAGCCCCTGACACCGCCAAAAATACACCGCTCCATAGTGCCGCGTTACGACTGCGCATGGCTTTGCTCCTGGTGTTCTCGTCCTGCGATGCTCTTAGATCGCCAATTTATTGGCTTTTTTCTCTTATCAAGCGTTTCACGCCTGTAACATCAGAGCTAAGAACAACTTTTCAAAAAGCTCAGAAGAATTTTTCACAAGTGTTATTCGGAAAAAATCTTATGAGGCCTGTGAAAAGCAGCACATTGTTTGAGCGTGCAAGCCCTCGTGTTTCCTGGGTATGGGCCGGAGAAGGCGCTTGCAGAAAAAGCCAGGTACGGTTTGTAGCAGTAAGGGCGGGGACCACTGCAGAAGGACAGAAAACGCGTGGCCAGCATGACAAAAAATTGTCGCTGGCTTTTTGATGCAAAAGCGCTAGCAGTCCTTTTTGCTCCCTTCGCAACTTTCTTCGCAGCATCCGGATACAAGCGTGCCGTGGCCTGTTTCGGTCAATTGCGCGCCGGTGGAACCGGCCGCGAGATGTGCAGCGGAGGAAGGACTCATGGCTACTTTGATGGGTGTCGTCAGCAAGGTAATCGGCGAAGTGTTTGCGGTAGCCGCCGATGGATCGCGTCGTCCTTTGGAACAGGGAGACAAGGTTTTTGTCGGTGAGCAACTGGTCACCGGCGCCAATGGCGCGGTCGCGCTGAAGGTCGCCGGCGGCGGCGAGATCACCCTGGGCCGCGACAGTGCCTTGCCGCTGACTTCGCAGATGCTCGCCGCCGCGCATCAGGCGGAACAGGGCGACCAGGCAGTCGCCCAGCAGCAGCCGGCGACGCCGACCAAACAGGACGTCACCGACGTCAAGGCCCTGCAG
>NZ_JBGLYK010000038.1:0-33349 GCF_047304025.1 Pseudomonas sp. Pseusp97
CTCGCCGGCTGCGGGCTGCGCCCGGCCTTTCCGCGGGAAGGCGGCGAGCCGCGCAGCTTTCCCGCGCGCTGGCCGCTGCTGCGGCTGGACCGCATCTACGTGCGCAACCTCAAGGTCACCCTGAGCGAGGTGCTCAACCGCAAGCCCTGGCCCCACCTGTCCGACCATCTCCCCCTGCTGGCCGAGGTATCGCTATGAACGAGTGCTGGCGCGACGGCAACCGGGTCGAGTTGCTGATCAATGGCGAAGCCTTCTACCCCAGCGTCTTCCAGGCCATCGAAGGGGCACGCCAGGAGGTGCTGCTGGAAACCTTCATCCTGCGCGACGACAAGGTCGGCCGCGGCCTGCGCCAGGTGCTGATCGACGCGGCGAAGCGCGGTGTACGCGTGGACGTGATCGCCGATGGCTACGGCACGCCGGACCTGGATGCGAGCTTCCTCGGCGGCCTGCTGGATGCCGGCGTGCGCCTGCACCTGTTCGATCCGCAGCGGCCGTTGCTGGGCATGCGCACCAACCTGTTCCGCCGGTTGCACCGCAAGCATGTGGTGGTGGACGGCCAGGTCGCCTTCATCGGCGGCATCAACTTCTGCGCCGACCACCTTGCCGACTTCGGCGCCATGGCCAAGCAGGACTATGCGGTGAAGGTGCGCGGCCCGAGCGTGCAGGACATCCGCCGCGCCTGCCTGGACCTGCTCGCCCAGTATGGCGACATGCCCGCCGCCGATGCCGTGCAGAGCAGTGGCCCTGCGGGGCCGTGCAGGGCCTGCCTGGCGATCCGCGACAACCTGCATCGCCGCACCGAGATCGAACAGCACTACCTGCGCGCCATCGGCCGCGCCCGCGAACGCCTGGTGATCGCCAACGCCTACTTCTTCCCGGGCTATCGCCTGCTGCGCGCCCTGCGCGACGCCGCCAAGCGCGGCGTGCAGGTGCGCCTGATCCTCCAGGGCCTGCCGGACATGCCGCTGGTGCGCCTGTGCAGCAAGCTGCTGTACGACACCCTGCTGCGCGACGGCGTGGAGATCTACGAATACCGGGACCGTCCGCTGCACGGCAAGGTCGCGGTGATGGATCGCCACTGGGCCACGGTCGGCTCGAGCAACCTCGACCCGCTGAGCCTGTCGCTGAACCTGGAAGGCAACCTGCTGATCGAGGACCCGGCGTTCGCCGGCGAACTGGACGACCACCTGGAAAGCCTGGCGGCCAGCAGCTGCCGCCGCGTCACCCGCCAGTATGCCCGGCGCGGCTACTGGTGGCGGGCGCCGCTGGTGTTCCTGAGCTTCCACTTCCTGCGGCACTTCCCCGCCATCGCCGGCCAGTTGCCGGCCCACCGGCAGGTGCTCCACCCCGCGAGCCTCGAGGAAAACCCCAGCCAATCCCAGGTGCAGCCATGAAGAACAAGAAATTCTGGAAGCGCGCCAACCGCGTCTTCAATATCGTCCTGCTGGTGGCGCTGCCGGTGCTGCTGTTCCTGTTGCTGCGCGCCACCGACTGGGACGAGGTGTTCCGCCTGCTGCGCGAATACAAGTTCAGCACCCTGGCGCTGGGCATGCTGATCGCCCTGGGCAGCTACTCCATCTTCAGCAGCTTCGATGTGCTCAGCCGCTTCTACATCGGCCATCCTCTGCCGGTGCGACGGGTGTTCACCGTGGCCTTCGTGTGCAACGCCTTCAACCTCAACCTCAGCTCATGGGTCGGCGCCATCGCGCTGCGCTTCCGCCTTTACGGGCGCCTGGGGATGAGCGCGGGGGACATCACGCGGATTTTGACCTTCAGCATGATCACCAACTGGTACGGTTACCTGCTGCTCGCCGGGGTGCTGTTCGTCTGCGGCTACCCGGACCTGCCGGACAACTGGTCGCTGGGCCAGAGCGGCTTGCGCGCCATCGGCGTGCTGCTCCTGCTGCTGGGCGCCGGCTACCTGCTCGCCTGCCGCTTCTCCCGCCGCCGCGCCTGGGGCTGGAAACGCTATCGGCTGAACCTGCCGAGCTGGCGCCTGGCGGCCCTGCAGGGCATTGCCGGGGCGAGCAACTGGTCGGTGATGGCGCTGCTGATCTACACGCTGCTGCCGGACTCGGCGAATTACCCGACGGTGCTGGCGACCCTGCTGATCAGCAGCATTGCCGGTGTGGTGCTGCATGTACCGGCGGGTTTGGGAGTGATCGAGACGGTGTTCATCACCGTGCTGCGCGATCACTTCTCCCGTGGGGAATTGCTGGCGGCGCTGATCGGCTATCGGGTGCTGTACTTCCTGATTCCGCTGCTGCTCGCCTGCGCCGTCTACCTGTGGCTGGAACGCCACGCAAAGAAGCTCAAGCGCCGCGCGGAACGGCAGGAGGCGGCGCGGGTTTCCTGACGTCGGCCGTGCCAACGGATCGCGGGCATGGCCCGTCCCTACCTGAAACATCGTGCCTAGGCGCGCCCTCTCCCCCCGCCCTCTCCCTGAAGCGAGAGGGAGCTATCCGTGCCGGCTGACACTGTGGTTTCAGCCGGCACCCAACCAGTCCCCTCTCCCTTCAGGGAGAGGGTTAGGGAGAGGGAAATCGCGGGGAAGGAGGTTTCCCATGAGGACAAGGTCGTAGGGCGCATAACGCGCCAGCGTTATCCGCCGCGAGACAACAGGCGGATAACCCGTTCCGGGTTATCCGCCCTACGGTCCGACTTCGGCCGTCGAGGCACCGCGGCTAAAGGTCCACTCCGTCGCCTTGCGGGCGCAGGATCAGGCAGCCCAGCGGCGGCAGGTCCAGCGCCAGGGACTGCGCCTGCCCATGGGACTCATGCGGGTCGCTCTCCAGCGTCCCCCGACTTCCCGCACCCGAACCGCCGAAACTGTCCGCATCGCTGTTGAGCAGCACCTGCCAATGGCCCGGCAATGGCACGCCCACGCGATAGTGAGGGCGCGGCACCGGGGTGAAGTTGTGCACCACCAGGACCGGTGAACCATCGCCAGCCAGGCGCAGCCAGGCGAACACGCTGTTGAGCTGATCGTCGCCGATCAGCCAGTGGAAGCCTTCGGCGCGATCGTCGAAAGCGTGCAATGCCGGCTCTTCGCGCAGCACGCGGTTGAGTTCGCGAACCAGTGCCTGGGTGCCGAAGTGCTCGGCATAGCGCAGCAGGTACCAGTCCAGTTGTCCGTCGTGGTCCCACTCGCGCCACTGGCCGAACTCGCAGCCCATGAACAGCAGCTTCTTGCCCGGATGGGTCCACATCATCGACAGGTACAGCCGCAGGTTGGCGAACTGCTGCCAGCGGTCCCCCGGCATCTTTCCCAGCAGCGAGCCCTTGCCGTGGACCACTTCGTCGTGGGAGATCGGCAGGATGAAATGCTCGGAAAAGGCGTAGAGCAGGCCGAAGGTCAGCTTGTGGTGGTGGTAGCCGCGGTTGATCGGGTCTTCGCGGATGTACGAGAGGCTATCGTGCATCCAGCCCATGTTCCACTTGTAGGCGAAGCCCAGGCCGCCCTGCTCGGTGGGCCGGCTGACGCCCGGCCAGGCGGTGGACTCCTCGGCGATCACCAGCGCGCCGGGCGCCTCGGTGTGCACCACGCTGTTGAGATGGCTGAGGAACTCGATGGCTTCGAGATTCTCCCGCCCGCCGTGACGATTGGGAATCCACTCGCCCTCCTTGCGCGAGTAGTCGCGGTAGAGCATCGAGGCCACCGCATCCACGCGCAGCGCATCGATGTGGTATTCGCGCAGCCAGTGCAGCGCCGAGGCCAGCATGAAGCCGTGCACCTCGTTGCGCCCGAGGTTGTAGATGTAGGTGTCCCAGTCCTGGTGGAAGCCTTCGAAGGGATGGGCGTATTCGTACAGCGAAGTGCCGTCGAAGTGCGCCAGGCCATGGGCATCGGTGGGGAAATGCGCCGGTACCCAGTCGAGGATCACGCCGATACCAGCCTGGTGGCAGCGGTCGACGAAGCGGGCGAAGTCCGCCGGGCTGCCATAGCGCGCGGTGGGTGCGAACAGCGACAGCGGCTGGTAGCCCCAGGAGCCGCCGAAGGGGTGTTCCATGATCGGCATCAGCTCGATGTGGGTGAAGCCCAGGTCGGTGACGTAGGGGATCAGCCGGTCGGCCAGTTCATTCCAGGTCGGCGTACGGTTATCCACCCACTGCCAGGAGCCGGCATGCAGCTCGTAGATGGACAGCGGCCGGTCGACTCCCTGGCGTTCGGCGCGCTGGTTCATCCAGTCGTGGTCCTGCCAGCTGAACGGCGTAGGGTCGGGCACCCGCGAGCCGGTGGCCGGCGGCATCTCGGTCGCCAGCGCCAACGGGTCGGCCTTGAGTGGCAGCACACCGTCGCTGCCCAGCAGCTCGTACTTGTAGATTTCGCCGGGCTGCAGGCGCGGGATGAACAGCTCCCAGACGCCGGCCGGATAGCGCAGCCGCATCACGTGGCGGCGGCCATCCCAACCGTTGAAGTCGCCGACCACCGAGACCCGCCTGGCATTCGGCGCCCAGACGGCGAAGCGCACGCCGGGCACGCCATCCATCTCCATCACCTGGGCGCCCAGGCATTTGCCGAGCTGGCGGTGGTTGCCCTCGGCGAACAGGTAGAGGTCCAGCTCACTCAGGGACGGGCCGAAAGCGTAGGGGTCCTCGGTAACCTGTTCGTGCTCGGGCCAGTGGATCCGCAGGCGGTACGGCGTGCCGCTGGCCAAGGGGGATTCCAGGTGGGCGACGAACAGCCCGCTGGCGTCGACCGCCTGCATGGCGGCGAGGAAGTCGTCTTGCGGCGACAGCAACTCCACCGCCAGCGCACCGGGAAGCCATACCCGCACCACGCCGCCCTCGTCGTCGCGGTGCGGGCCGAGGAAGGCGAAGGGGTCGGCGTGGTCGGCACGCTGAAGATGGTCCAGATCGCTGCGCAGGGTCATGTACGTCCTCCGAGTAAGTGTCGCGCCAATTCAAAGAGTCCTTGCAGGGGTACCTCCAGCCAGTCGGGGCGGTGACCGGCTTCGTAGAGCACTTCGTAGGCCGCCTTCTCCAGGCTGAACAGGGCCAGCGCGGCGCCCTCGCCTTCGCGGCCATGCCATTCGTGGGGCAGATCGACGGCGGCCGCTCGGTAAGCCTCGAGGAAGGCCTCGCGGGCCTCGCGGCGGTAGCGCACAGCCAGGGCGGCGCGCGCCGACTGCACCTCCGCGGCCTCCTCGGTACCCTGCGCGCTGCGCAGGGCCATGGCGGCGGCGTAGTCGAAGGAGCGCAGCACGCCGGTGACATCCTTGAGCGGGCTGTGACGCTGGCGGCGCTCGGCCAGCGGGCGGTTGGGCTCGCCTTCGAAGTCGATCAGGTAGGCGTCGCCCTGCACCACCAGCACCTGTCCCAGGTGGAGGTCGCCGTGGACGCGGATCATCACCCCGCCCTCGGCCAGGCGCGCGAGATTGCCCACGGCCTGCAGCAGCTCGGCGCGTTTTTCCAGCAGCCAGTCGACCATCACCCGGCCGCGCTCATCGAGGGCCTCGCGGGATTTCCCCAGCGCCTCCAGCGCCTGTTCGATCTGCGCTCCGATGCTGCTGGTCCAGAAGGCGCTGTCGGCGGCGGCGCTGCGGTGCAGGCCGAAGTCCGGCTCGTCGGTGGCCTCGGCGAGCAACTGGTGCATCTCGCCCAGGCGCTGGCCGAACTTGCCGGCGAACAGGCGCAGCTCCTCCATCGCGTCGAATTCCGGCTCCGCCGTTTCCACCCGTGGCAGCAACCCGTCGCGCATGGCGCGTTCGAGCTGGTTGAGCGTCCAGCTCCAGGCATCGCCCTGGTTGCTCAGGTAACCCTGCAGCAGGAGCAGTGTGTGCGGCTGGCCGCTGGCGTCGATGCGGCGCACCTCGCCCAGCAACGGGGCGATGTTGGCGAAGCCGCGGCGGCTCAGGTAGCCGCCCATTTCCGCTTCCGGGTGCACGCCGGGGAACACCCGGCGCAGCAACTTGAGCAGCAGGCGGTTGCCGATCAGCGCGGAGCTGTTGGATTGCTCGACGCCCAGCACGCGGATTTCGGCGTCGTCGCCCAGATCGGCGTACTGCGAAAGGCCGGGCTGCGGCAGGAACTGCAGCTCGCCAGCCGCGCCCTGCAGGGTCGCACCCTGGCGCAGCTGGTTGAGAATCAGCCGGCTGAAACGCGGCAGGCTGAAGGCATCGGTCAGCAGGCCGACCCTGCGTCCACGGCGCAGGCGCGCCAGGGCCAGTTGCTGCGGCAGGTCGTTGCCGGCGCTGCCCTTCTCCGGCACCGCCGCCAGCGGCAGCTGGTAATGCTCGGCGCCATCGGCACCGGTGACCTCCACCTCGGCCAGCATCGGCGCGGCGTCGGCCTCCTCCAGCGGCATGGCGTAGAGCAGATGGGCGCTGCCGGCATCCACCCGGCCGGCAGAGAACCAGCGGCGCTTGGGCAGGTAGCGCGGCAGCGAATCGCTCTCCAGCAGTTCGCGCGGTGCGCCGCGCGTGAGCTCTTCGAGGCGCTGCGCCAGGACCAGGGTCGGCAGCTCGGGCATGCGCTCCACCGGCTTCACGTGCCAGGCCGGCATCTGCTGGCTGTCAGCCAGGTAGAACCAGTAGAAGCCATAGGGCGGCAATGTCAGCAGATAGGTCATCCGTCCGATGGGCGGGAAGGACGAGCCGCCGAGCATCTCCACCGGCACCCGGCCATCGAACGCCGACAGGTCCAGTTCCACCGCCTGGGCGGCGCCGGAGAGGTTGGCGACGCAGAGGATGCTGTCCTCGCTGGCGCCGTCGCCCTCGGGCCTGTATTGCCGCAGGTAGGCGAGGATGCGGCGGTTGGGCGGCGACAGCATGGTGATGCTGCCGCGGCCGAATGCCTTCTGCTGCTTGCGCACGCCGAGCATGCGGCGCATCCAGTTGAGCAGCGAATGCGGGTCGCGCGACTGTGTCTCGACATTGACGCTCTGGTAGCCATAGAGCGGATCGAGGATCGGCGGCAGCACCAGGCTGGCCGGGTCCGCGCGCGAGAATCCGCCATTGCGGTCGACCGACCATTGCATCGGCGTACGCACGCCGTCGCGGTCGCCCAGGTAGATGTTGTCGCCCATGCCGATCTCGTCGCCGTAGTACAGGGTCGGCGTGCCCGGCATGGACAGCAGCAGGCTGTGCAGCAGCTCGATGCGCCGGCGATCGCGCTCCACCAGCGGCGCCAGGCGGCGGCGAATACCCAGGTTGATGCGCGCGCGGCGGTCGGCGGCGTAGTAGTTCCAGAGGTAGTCGCGCTCGTCGTCGGTGACCATCTCCAGGGTCAGTTCATCGTGGTTGCGCAGGAAGATCGCCCACTGGCAGTTGTCCGGGATCGACGGGGTCTGGCGCAGGATGTCGGTGATCGGGAAGCGATCTTCCTGGGCGATCGCCATGTACATGCGCGGCATCAGCGGGAAATGGAAGGCCATGTGGCATTCGTCGCCAGGGCCGCCTTCCGTCCCGCCAAAGTACGGACGGGTGTCCTCGGGCCACTGGTTGGCCTCGGCCAGCAGCATGCGGTCGGGGTAATGCGCGTCCAGTTCGGCGCGGATGCGCTTGAGCACCACATGGGTTTCCGGAAGGTTTTCGTTGTTGGTGCCGTCGCGCTCGATCAGGTACGGGATGGCATCCAGGCGCAGCCCGTCGACGCCCAGGTCCAGCCAGTAGCGCATCACCCCGAGCACCGCGCGCAGCACCTGCGGGTTGTCGAAGTTCAGGTCCGGCTGGTGGGAATAGAAGCGGTGCCAGAAGTACTGGCCGGCCACTGGGTCCCAGGTCCAGTTGGACTGCTCGGAGTCGATGAAGATGATCCGCGTCTGGTCGTAGCGGGTGTCATCGTCGGACCAGACGTACCAGTTGCGTGCCTGGGAGCCCTTCTTCGCCCGCCGGGCACGCTGGAACCAGGGATGCTGGTCGGAGGTGTGGTTGATGACCAGCTCGGTGATCACCCGCAAGCCGCGCTCGTGCGCCGCATCGATGAAGCGGCGGGCGTCCGCCAGGGTCCCGTAGTCGGGGTGGACGCCCTTGTACATGGCGATGTCATAGCCATCGTCGCGTCGTGGCGAGGGGTAGAACGGCAGCAGCCAGAGGGTGTTCACGCCCAGTTCGGCTATGTAGTCGAGCTTCTCGATCAGCCCGCGGAAGTCGCCGATGCCGTCGTTGTTGGCGTCGAAGAAGGACTTCACGTGCAGCTGGTAGATGACCGCGTCCTTGTACCAGAGCGGGTCATCGAGAAACGGGCGGGTCTTGCGCTTGGCCATGTCGCGGTCCTCTACGAAAGCGGGTCACTGCTCGGGGTGCAGGCGCCAGATGCCGAACGGCAGGTGCCAGGGTTCGATGCGCATCCACTGGCGCTTGCCGTACCAGGTCCAGCGGTGGCCGTTCATCAGGTCCTCGCCGCCCATGGGGGCATCGTCGGGCAGGCCGAACTCCCAGAGCGGCAGCTCGAAATGCGCTTCCTGGGCGTTGTGCGGGTCGAGGCTGACGGCGATGAGGATGAAGTTGGAAAGATCCTCGGTGCGCTTGCCGAAGAGCAGGATGTTGTCGTTGTAGGCGTTGTACGCCTGGAACCCGAGGTGGCTGTGCAGCGCGGGGTTGTCGCGGCGGATGCGGTTGAGCCGGGTGATCTCGCCGACTATGTTGCCGGGGGCGTGGTAGTCGCGCTGGCGCAGCTGGTACTTCTCGGAATCGAAGTACTCCTCCTTGCCCGGCACCGGGTCGGCCTCGCACAGTTCGAAGCCCGAGTACATGCCCCACAGGCCCGAGCCCATGGTCGCCAGCGCGGCGCGGATGAGGAAGCCGGCGCGCCCGGAACGCTGCAGGAAATAGGGATTGATGTCCGGCGTGTTGACGAAGAAGTTCGGCCGGTAGCAGTCGCGCAGCGGCGACTGGTTGAGCTCGGTGAAGTACTCCTCGAGCTCGGGCTTGGTGTTGCGCCAGGTGAAATAGGTGTAGCTCTGGCTGAAACCGACCTTGCCCAGGCGCGCCATCATCGCCGGGCGGGTAAAGGCCTCGGCGAGGAAGATTACCTGCGGGTGTTCGCGGCGCACCTCGGCGATCAGCCATTCCCAGAACGGCAGCGGTTTCGTGTGCGGGTTGTCGACCCGGAACAGCGTGACGCCCTGCTCCACCCAGCCCTGCACCACCTGCAGCAGCGCGAGCCAGAGACCGGGTACCGCGTCGGGGGCGTAGAAATCGACGTTGACGATGTCCTCGTACTTCTTCGGCGGGTTCTCCGCGTGACGGATGGAGCCGTCGGCGCGCCAGCTGAACCAGCCGGGATGCTCGCGCAGCCAGGGGTGGTCCGGCGAGCACTGGATGGCGAAGTCCAGTGCGACTTCCAGGCCGTGCTCGCGGGCGGCCTTCACCAGTTCGCGGAAATCATCCAGCGTGCCCAGTTGCGGGTGCACCGCCTCATGGCCACCCTCTTCGCTGCCGATGGCGTAGGGGCTGCCGGGATCGTTCTCCCCGGCCTGCAGGCTGTTGTTGCGGCCCTTGCGGTGGGTGCGGCCGATGGGGTGGATGGGCGGGAAGTAGAGCACGTCGAAGCCCATCGCGGCGATTTCCGGCAGGCGCCGGTGGACGTCGGCGAAGGTGCCGTGCTGGCCGGGCACGCTGCTTTCCGAGCGCGGGAACAGTTCGTACCAGCTGGCGAACTCCGCCAGCTGCCGCTCAACGTCCAGCTCGAAGGTCAGGCTGCGGGTCAGGTGCGGGCGATGCTCGGCGCGCTGCATCAATTCGAGGGTATGCGGCGCCATGAACAGGGCGAAGCGCGCCTCGCGCCCGTCGTTGTCCTGCAGCCCGCGGACAATCTCGGCCAGTTCCGCCTCGCAATCTTCCGGGGCGGTCTGCAGCACGCTCTGCAGCAGCTCGATGCCTTCGCGAAATTCCAGGTCCACTGCCTGGCCGGCGGCGTATTTCTTCTCGAGTTCGTAGCGGAAGCTCGCATAGCTGTCGATCCAGGCCAGCACGATGAACTCCGCGCGGCCGACCCGCGTCGGCGTGATGTGGGCCTCCCAATGATCGTTGCCCAGCGGCTGCATCGGCACCTTCTGCCACGGTGCGTGCTTGTCTTCGCGCCAGGCGACTTCCGCGGCCAGCTTGTCGTGGCCATCGCAGAACAACCGGGCGTGCACGCGGGAGCGCCGATTGCAGATCGCTTTCGCGGCGAAACGCCCGCTTTCCAGGCGCGGTTCGACGTCCTCGATGACGATGCGCGCCTCGTTGGCGGCGGCTTCGGCCCGGCTTGCGGGATTCTCCAGTTCCATTCGCGGCGCCCTCCTCGCTGCGCTGTTCGGTACAAGGCTTCCGAACCGTGAGGGCGACGCAAGTTCAGGCTATTTTCTCGGCGGCGGGTTCAGGAGCTTTTGCGCCTCGGCGCACTCTTATCGGTACTGGCGCTCTTGCTGGTGCTGCGGCTGCGTTTGGCGGGCGCGCTGGCGGCGCTGCGCTTCTTGCCGTCGCCCTTCAGGCTGCGCTTGAGCAGCTCGGTGAGGTCGATGATGTCGGCGCCTTCGCTGGAGCGCTCCTCCACCTGCGCGACTTCGGCGAGCTGGCCCTTGGCGGCCTTCTGCTCCACCAGGCGATGTATCTCTTCGCTGAAGGTGTCTTGGTAGTCCTCCGGGGTCCACTTGCCGCTCATGTCCTTGACCAGGCGTTCGGCCATCTCCGCCTCGCGCTTGTCGAGCTTGACCTTCGACAGGTTCAGCCCCAGCTCATCCACCTCGCGCACATCCTCCGGCCAGCGCAGGGTCATCAGCAGGATGGCATCGCCCTCGGCGCGCAGCATCGCCAGGTGCTGGCGGCTGTGCATCACCAGTTGGCAGACGGCGGCCTTGTCGGTCTTCTGCAGGGTGTCGCGCAGCAGTACGTAGACCTTCTCGCCGCGCTTCTCGGGGGTGAGGTAATAGGGCGAGTCGTAGAACGGCACGGGAATCTCGCTCACCTCGATGAAGCTGAGGATGTCGATGGTCTGCGTGGCTTCGGGTCGCGCCGCGCGGATTTCCTCCTCGCTGAGCACCACGTAGCGGCCCTTCTCCAGCTCCACGCCCTTGACGATGTGCTCCTTGGGCACCTCCTTGCCCGTCACCTTGTTCACCCGCTTGTAGCCCACCGGCTCCAGGCTGCGTTCGTCCAGCCAGTCGAAGTTGGTGCCGGACGAGCGCGCGCCGCTGTTGAGCGCCACCGGGATGTGCACCAGGCCGAAGCTGATGGCGCCTTTCCAGATCACACGGGCCATGGGCAGTCCTCCTGCAGGATCACGCCGTCGTCGAAGTGCACGCGGCCCTCGGCATCGATGTCGCACACCCGTTCGAGCATGCGTTGCGCCTCGGCCTCGGCTTGCGCCGCATTGGTGCTCAGCGGCGCATAGACCCAGAGCACCTCCACCGCCGCGCCTTCGCGGCTCACCTGGTATTCGATCAGCCCGCTGCAGCGGCCGTTCTCGCACATGGCGTCAGTCCAGGCGCAGGCCTGGGGAAATTCACGGAACATCGCGGTCCTCCCGCTGCTGTCCAGGGGAAATGGATTCCTGCTCGCGGCCACGTTCCAGGCCATGCGGCAGGCAGTGCAACACCAGCAGTGCCAGCAGGGTGCCGAGCACCGCCGTGGCGGAGTGGCCGAGCCCCACGCTGATGCCGATGGCGGTGCTCAGCCAGAGGCCCGCCGCAGTGGTCAGACCCTTGACGTCCGACGCGCGGCTGCCCTTGAGGATGGTGCCGGCGCAAAGAAAGCCGATGCCGGCGGCGATGCCCTGGATCACCCGGCTGACGGCGTCGGCCTCCGTCGTGCCTTCGCGGATCGCCATGACGAACAGCGCCGCGCCCATCGTCACCAGCATGTGCGTGCGCAGGCCGGCAGCCTTGCCCTTGCTTTCCCGTTCATAGCCCAGCACCCCGCCCAACAGCACGGCAAGCGCCAGGCGCAGCGACGCGCGGGTGATCTGCTCCACTTCGCTGAGGTCGGAAAACTCGGCGACCAGCGTCGCCCAGATGCGTTCCAGGGTGTCCATGTCCGGCTCCGCAGCCCTTACCTGAATGCTGACCGGCGTCATGGCCATTTGGTTTGCTTCATTTCGTCGGCGCGCCCCCAACCACTCGGCGGAAAGTCCGCCGATACATCGCGCAAGCCGCGTATTGCGTGGTCCATGACTCAAACCCCGGCTGCTGTCAGCTGGCATCGTGCAACCTGCAAAGGAGACCGCGGATGAGCGACGACCCCCAGAAGAGTTTTGCCAATGCCTACCAGAGCGCGCTGGTCGAGGTGGCCTTGCCGGCTTTCGCCCGCGCCAGCGAATTCGCCCGCGAACACGGTCTGGAGTGCACCGTGGAATTGCTGGAGGGCCGCCGCGAGCTACCGGAATTGAGCCTCAAGGTGCGCGGCTCCTGCCATGATCCGGAATGCGTCTGCCGCATCAGCGCCGACCCGCAGACGCAGCGGCTATGCCACGAGAACCGCTGCGGCGAGAGCGAAGGCGACGTGCAGCAGGTGATCGGTTCGCTCGCGTCGCTCAATGAAATGGTGCTCGATACCCGCCTGCTGGAATTCTTCCAGAGCTCCTTTGCCCTGCACCTGGACTATGCGTCCAGCCGGCATGCCGGAGGGTTCTGGTAAGTCAGCCTGCAAGAACGACGAAGCCCCTTGCCAGTCGCTGGCAAGGGGCTTTTTTCGCCGACGCGATCAGCCTTCGAGCTTCTGCTTCAGCGCCGCCAGGCCATCGACGTAGATGCCGGTGAACAGCGCGGTAGCTTCGGCATCGGTGATGCCCTCGGGCGTGAAGGAACCAAACCATTCCACGCGCACGCCTTCGCTGCCGGGCAGTACGCGCAGGGTCGACTGATAGTCGCGCACCGGCGCCGGGCCCTGCAGGATGGTGTAGCTGTAGCTGCGCTCAGCCTCGTTGAAGTCCAGCAGGCGCTCGATGATCGTTTCGCCGTCGACGCTGTTCAGCGTTCGTACGCGGCCGCCTTCGCTGAGCCGGCTTTGCGGAATGAACGGCAGCCAGTCGGGCAGGGAATCGAAGCCGCCGATGAGTTGCCAGACCTGGTCGATGTCGGCGTTGAGGTCGATGTGAGCAGTGGCCTTGGCCATGATGTTTCTCCTGGGGCAAGGGCCCCTTGGTGTTTCGGTGAAGCGCCGGACCACGAGGCCCGGCGCCTGAAGCGTCAAACGGCGGGGACTGGCGTCACCGCGCTGATCAGGCCCTGGGAGCGCAGGTCGCTCCAGAACGCAGCCGGGATGACGGCGCTGAGCGCGGCATGGTCCTGGTTGGCGTGCAGCGGGCGGGTCGAGCCGGGGATTGCTGCTACCACGGCCGGATGGGCCAGGGCGAACTGCAGCGCGGCAGCTTTCACGTCCACCCCATGGTCGCGGGCCACGGCGCGGATGCGCTCCAGCGTGGCCAAGACGGCCGGGCCGGCCTTCTGGTACTCGAAGTGCTCGCCGCCAGCGGTCACGCCGGAGCTGTACGGGCCGCCGACGACGATGCCCACGCCCTGCTCCAGCGCCTGCGGCATGACGCGTTGCAGCGCGCGCTCATGGTCCAGCAGCGAGTAGCGGCCGGCGAGCAGGAAGCCATCGGGGCGTGGTTCGTCCAGGTCCAGGGTCAGCTCGATGGGCTCGACGCGGTTCACCCCCAGGCCCCAGGCCTTGATCACACCTTCCTCGCGCAGTCGGGTGAGCACACGGAAGGCACCGGTGCGGGCGATTTCGAACTGGCTCAGCCATTCGTCGCCGTAGAAGTCCTGGGCGATGTCGTGGATCCAGACGATGTCCAGGCGGTCGGTGCCCAGGCGCTTGAGGCTGTCCTCGATCGAGCGCAGGGTGGCGTCGGCGCTGTAGTCGTTGACGATACGGTTGCGGTTGCCGTGCTCGAACAGGCCGCTCTTCTCGCCCAGCTCGCGGGCGGCCGGGTCTTCCAGCTCGTCGAGGATGATGCGGCCTACCTTGCTGCTGAGCACGTATTCATCACGCGGGCGGTTGGCCAGGGCGGCGCCCAGACGGGATTCGGAAAGGCCGGCGCCGTAGAACGGCGCGGTATCGAAATAGCGCACGCCGTTTTCCCAGGCGGCATCGACAGTGGCCTGCACTTCTTCGGCGGGCACGTCACGGTACATGTTGCCCAGCGGCGCAGTGCCAAAACCAAGGCGGGTGGGAATCAAGGATTTGAGGCTCATGGAGGGTTCTCCGGGTTGGGGGGGAGTCGCTTGTGAACTCCAGTGGCGGCAATCCTATGCCCGCCCAACTGAGACCGTCCAAGTCATAATTCGACAGACTTGAGACCTAACTCAGCATCAAGTCCTCTTCCAGCGCTTTTCAGACAAGGGCACCCGCCAGCACCATTTCGCGGAAGTCACCCACGATCGGCCGCAGGTCGACGCGATGCCAGGCGGCCCACAGTCCGGTGCTCTGGCCAAGCCAGGGCAGCTCGCGCAGCACCACATTGGGATTGCGCTCCCCGCCGATGCTCTGCTGGATCAGCGCCAGACCCAATCCGGCCGACACCAGGCCGAGGGCGCTCAGCGGCTCGGCGGCTTCCAGGCGGATCTGCGGAGTGAACCCGGCAGCGACGCAACTGGCGAGAAAGCGCTCGCGGCGGTTCTGCTGCAGGTGGCCTTCCACCATGATCCAGTCCTGCTCGTGCAGGTCGGCCGGCTCGATCAGCGGTTTTTCCGCCAGCGGGTGCCCCAGCGGCAGGGCCAGGTGCAGCGGGTCGTCGAACACCGGCGCGGCGAGCAGGTCCGGATCGTCTTCGGCCGGCGGTTCGCACACCAGGGCGATATCCAGGCTGCGCTGGCGCAAACCCTCGAACTGCTCCTGGGCCGAGAGGTTGTAGAGCGCGATGTGGATGCCCGGCCGCTCCTCGCGCACATGGCGCAGCGCCTCGGGCAGCACGCCAGCATGGATGGCATGGCTGACATAACCGATGCACAGGCCGCCGGTCTCGCCTCGGCCCAGGCGACGGCCCAGGGACTCCAGGCGCTCGGCATGCTTGAGCAGCGCCTTGGCCTCGTGCAGGAAGGTGCGCCCATCGGAGGTCAGGCGCAGGCGCTGCTGGCTGCGCTCGAACAGCTGCAGGCCGAGGCGCTCCTCCAGCTGGGCGATCTGCCGGCTCAGCGGCGACTGGGAAATGTGCAGCGTCTCCGCCGCCTTGCCGACGTGCTCGACTTCGGCGACGGCGACGAAGTAACGGAGTTGTCTGAGATCGAGCATAGACCCTCAAGGACTCAAGTATGTCGAATTAAGTTATGTACGATCTTACAGGCCGTTCCTAGCATGGCGCCAACTCCAGGCGATCATCGGCGCATCCCGCGCCTCCCTGGATGAGGATTGAAGACATGCAGATCGATCTCGGCGGCAAGACCGCCATCATCAGTGGTTCCACCGGCGGCATCGGCCTGGGCATCGCGCGCCAGCTCGCCGCCTCCGGCGCGGAGGTAGTCATAGTCGGACGCAACGCAGCCTCGGTTGACGAAGCCGTGGCCGGCATCCGCGCTGCCAATGGCAAGGCCCGCGGCGTGGTCGCGGACCTGGGCAACGCCGCCGGTGCAGACGTACTGTTTGCCGCCGAACCCCACGCCGACATCCTGGTCAACAACCTGGGCATCTACAACGACGTCGACTTCTACGAGACCCAGGACCAGGAGTGGCTGGACTTCTACGAGATCAACGTGCTCTCCGGCGTGCGCCTGGCCCGTCGCTACACCCCCGGCATGGTCGAGCGCGGCTGGGGCCGGGTGATCTTCCTGTCCTCGGAGTCGGGCATCGCCATCCCCGCGCAGATGATCAACTACGGCGTTACCAAGGCCGCCAACCTCGCTGTCTCTCACGGACTGGCCAAGCGCCTGGCGGGCACCGGCGTCACCGTCAACGCCATTCTCCCCGGCCCGACCTTCACCGAAGGCGTGGCCAACCTCGTGGCCGACGCCGTGCGCCAGTCCGGCCGCAGCGCCCGTGAGGAAGCCGACGCCTTCGTCCGCCGCGAACGCCCCAGCTCGATCATCCAGCGCGTCGCCGAAGTCGACGAAGTAGCTGCCCTGGTGACCTACGTCGCCTCGCCCTACTCCTCCGCTACCACTGGCGCCGCACTGCGCGTGGATGGGGGCGTGGTGGATAGCCTGGCGATCTGATCCGGTCCGCGTCGAAACAGGCCCCGGCTCATTGGCCGGGGCTTTTCCTTGCGCCCGGAAAATTCGTGAAAGCAGAAGCGCTGGAACGCAAAAAGGCCGTCTCTTCGGGAGACGGCCTTGCTGCAGGGGTTTCGAAGGGTCAGCCGTCGATCTCGCTCAGCGGTCCCTGCATCCGATGAAAACTCAGGTCGGTGGCGGTGAAGAACGCCTGCGAACTGCCGTTGGCGAAGTCGTCGACATGCACCACGGTGGCACCGTCGGCTTCCTGCCAGGAGATTACATAGACGCCCTCGGCGACTTCCTGCCACTGGCAGGCCGCCTCACCCTCGGCGCCGGCGTATGGGCCGGAGACGATGGCGTAGCGAACCCGCGAACCGTCCGCCGAGTAGATGTTGTGCGCGGACAGGCCGGCGTAGTCGACGCGGAAGCTGCGGCCAGCGAAGGCTGGTTGCGAAGTGGCCGCCGTCATTTGATCGCCACCGGGTTGATGTTGACCTGGGTCGAGCCGACGTACAGCGGCTGGCCGAGGACGAAGAGGAATTCCCAGGCCTGATCGCGCACCAGCGCGCGGCTGTCGATCAGTTCCAGGTTGTAGATGCCGCGCTTGGCCAGCAGGTACTGGTTGACCGGGAACTCGTCCTTGCCGTGCGGGTTCGGGTAGACCTCGGAAGCCCAGGTGTCGCCGCCGAAGGCGACTATGCCCTGGTCGGCCAGCCACCTGGCCGCTTCCATGCCGATGCCCGGTTCGACCTCGAGGAACTGCTTGTTGTCCTTGCCGATCAGCTCCAGCCAGCCGGTGTTGAACAGCACCACGTCGCCCTTGCGCAGGGTCAGGCCTTCCTTCTTCAGCACCGCCTGGATGTCGGCGACGCTGAACTCGGTGCCGCCGGGGACGATGGCCTTGCCGTAGTGCGCGGTCATGTCCAGCACCACGCCGCGGGTCACGAAAGGCGGCACCTTCTCGATGCCGAGTTTCTTCACGCCCTCGACGGTGACGAAGTCGGCGGCGCGGTTGCCGTTGTAGTAGCGGTTGTCGATGCCGATGTGGCCGATGCCGTTGAGCTGGGTGCCGACACCGGTCCAGGCGTTCACCAGTTCATCGTTGAAGGTGAACTTGTTCGGGCCCAGCGACTGCCCGCCCTGCTCGCCCGGCTGGATGTTGTAGAGGTGGAAGCTGCGGTGGCGGAAGGCCGGCAGGTGCTTGTCCACCGGTACGGCCAGCGGGTAGGTCTTGCCGGTCTTCACCAGCTCCACGGCCTGCCGGGTCACCGCCGGGGTGAGCAGGTTGGCGGCGCCGATCTCGTCGTTGGCGCCGTAGACGGACGGGTACCAGTCTTCCGCCGAGGCGCTCTGCATGGCCAGCGGCAACAAGGTGGCGAGGGTGAATGTCGCGAGGGCTTTCATGTTGGTATTCCTATCTTCAGGCGGTGATGCAGTTCAGGCAGTCAGGCGCGGATAATCGGTAAGCCCGTGGGCGCCGCCGCCGAACAGGGTTTCGCGCTGGTGGGTGTTGAGCGGTGCGCCCAGGCGCAGGCGTTCGGGCAGGTCGGGGTTGGCGACGAAGGGCCGGCCGAAGGCGATCAGGTCGGCCCAGCCTTCATTCAGCGCGGCAGTGGCGCGCTCGGCGGTGTACTTGCCGGCGTAGATCAGCGCGCCGGGGAACACTTCGCGCAGGCGGCGCTTGAATTCCAGCGGCATATGCGGGGCATCGTCCCAGTCGGCTTCGGCGATATGGATGTAGCCCACGCCGATCTCGCCCAGCAGGCGCGCGGCGGCCAGGTAGGTGGTTTGCGGGTCGGCATCGGAACAGCCGTTCAGGGTGGTCAGCGGCGCCAGGCGGATGCCGACGCGGCTCTTGTCACCGGTGCCTTCCACCAGCGCCTGGGCCACTTCGGCGAGGAAGCGCAGGCGGTTCTCCAGCGAGCCGCCGTACTGGTCGGTGCGGTCGTTGGCGTTGGAGTCGATGAACTGGTTGACCAGGTAGCCGTTGGCGGCGTGCAGTTCGACACCGTCGAAGCCGGCAGCCATGGCGTTGCGCGCGGCCTGGCGGTACTCGTCGACGATGGCGTGGATTTCCTCCACCTTCAGCGCACGGGGTTTCGAGGCCTGGACGAAGCCGGGAGTGCCGTCGTTCTCGGCAACGAAGACGTTGACGCCCTCTGCCTGCATTGCCGAGGAGGACACCGGCGACTGGCCGTCGAGCAGGCTGATGTGGCTGAGGCGGCCGACGTGCCAGAGCTGGGCGAAGATGCGCCCGCCAGCGGCATGCACGGCCTGGGTGACCTTGCGCCAGCCGGCGACCTGGGCCGGGGTGTGGATGCCCGGGGTCCAGGCGTAGCCCTTGCCCAGCGGGGAAATCCAGGTGCCTTCGCTGACGATCAGGCCGGCGCCGGCGCGCTGGGCGTAGTACTCGGCCATCAGCTCGTTGGGCACGTCACCCGGCTGGCTGGCGCGTGAGCGGGTCATCGGCGGCATGACGATGCGGTTGGGCAGTTCGAGGCCACCCAGGGAATAGGACTGGAACAGCGGGGATGCGTGGGTGCTCATGGCGGACTCCTTCAGCGGCAAGAGGCGCGATCGGGAAGTCCGCGGGAGCCTTGGCGCAGCGCCGCGAACCACTCGATCATTCGAATGGAAGGCAGTCTGCGGGCTTTACCGGCGGGGATTAAGACGTCGTTTCGGCAAAATCAATTGACTCCAGCTCACGAATGCAAGCCGGATTGATTCTTTGCAGGTAGAGAAACTCAGCCCTGGCTGGCGATGGCCTCGGCCACCTGCAGGTCGCTCAGGGGCGATTGCGGATGCTCGCTGCGATACAGATGCAGGGCCTGTTCGAGTTGGGCGCCGTGGATCACCCCGGCAGTAGCGACATAGGCCAGCGCATCGTCGCGGGCGTGCTGATAGGCAGCGCGCGGCGACTGGCTGGTGGACTCGCTGACGGCAGCCGTGCCGAGGCTGCTGCCGATGGTGATGTGGTCGGATGAGTTGCCCTTGCCGTCCATGGCGTTGGCGAGGCCGGCAACCGCCAGCAGCAGGGCAACGGCGCCCTGCTTCAGCATCCGCAGACCGCCGGGCGCGCGGTCCAGCCCATGCGTATCTCCGGATGCCCGGTGTGTTCGTCCGCGCGTTCTTCCAGCACCTCGAAGCCATGCCGCCGATAGAAGGCCACCGCGCCGGCATTGGCCGAATAGACCGACAGCTCCAGCATCGGCAGGTGGATCTTGGCGTCGCTCAGCAGGTGCGAGCCCAGCCCCCTGCCCTGGCATTCCGGGGCGACGAAGAGCGCGGCCAGCGCGCCATCGTGCAGGCTGTAGAAACCGCTCACGCAACCGTCGTTCTCGACCACGCGTGACGCGGCGGCGGGCAGGTAGACGTCGCGCATGTCCTGCAGGCGCTGCTGCCAGAAATCGGCGTCGATAAAGTCGTGGGCCTGCTGCGAGGCCCGCAGCCAGATATCCAGCACCCGGTCCATGTCGTCGTCGCGAAGGTCACGGATCAGCATCGGCAGTCGTCTCCCGGTTCTTGAAGTGCTCATGGCGTGGCGGGCGGCATCCTACACAAGCGAACACCGCTGCGCTGCCCCGCGAACTGCCGCCAATCGTCGCACCTTATTCTTGTTTTCCCGCCGGTACCTTCCAGATGTCCTGGGCGTACTCGCGGATGGTGCGGTCGGACGAGAACCAGCCGACCCGCGCGGTGTTGAGCATAGAAGCTTTCCACCAGCGCGAGGGTTTTCTCCAGAGTTGCTCGACGCGCTCCTGGGCGTCCCAATAGGCATCGAAATCGGCGCAGACCAGGAAGCGGTCGTCATGGCGCAGGCTGTCCACCAGGGCGCTGTAGCGCTGCGGATCATCCGGCGAAAAGACGCCGCTGCCCACCGAGCGCAGCGCCTCTTCCAGGCGCGGCGAGGCGGCGATCTCGTTGTGCATGGCCAGGTCCCCGGTGCGCTTGCGCGCCACCACCTGCTGGGCCTTGAGGCCGAAGATGAACATGTTTTCCGGGCCGATGCGCTCGCACATCTCGACGTTGGCGCCGTCCAGGGTGCCGATGGTCAGTGCGCCGTTGAGCGCGAACTTCATGTTGCTGGTGCCGGAGGCCTCCAGGCCTGCCGTGGAAATCTGCTCGGAAAGATCGGCCGCCGGGATGATCGACTCGGCCAGGCTGACGTTGTAGTTGGGGATGAACACCACCTTGAGCAACCCGCGCACGGTGGGGTCGGCGTTGACCGTGCGGCTGATGTCGTTGGCCAGCTTGATGATGAGCTTGGCCAGCACGTAGCTGGGCGCGGCCTTGCCGGCGAAGATCTTCACCCGCGGCACGCGCTCGGTGGTGGGGTCGTTGCGGATGTCCTGGTAGAGCGCCACGGTGTGCAGCAGGTTGAGCAACTGGCGCTTGTACTCGTGGATGCGTTTGACGTGCACGTCGAACAGCGCGTCGGGATCGACCCGCACGCCCAGCCGTTCCTCGATCAATCCCGCTAGGCGTTCCTTGGCGTTGCGCCGCTGCTGGGCGAAGCGCTGGCGCACCGTGGTCTTCTCGGCGAAGGCGGCAAGGTCGCGCAGGCGGTTCTCGGGATTGTCCAGCACGTCTTCGCCGAGGGTTTCCACCAGCAGAGCGGTCAGCTCGGGGTTGGTCTGGAACAGCCAGCGGCGGAAGGTCACGCCGTTGGTCTTGTTGCTGATGCGGTTCGGGTAGAGCCGGTGCAGGTCGCGGAACACCGTCTCGCGCATCAGCTCGGTGTGCAGCGCGGACACGCCGTTGACGCTGTGCGAGCCGAGGAACGCAAGGTTACCCATGCGCACGCGGCGGCCGTGGTCTTCCTCGATCAGCGACACCGAGCGCAGCAGGCTGAAGTCATGGATGTCCTTGGCGCGCAGGGCGTCGATGTGGAAGGCGTTGATCAGATAGATGATCTGCATGTGCCGCGGCAGCAGGCGCTCCATCAGCCCTACCGGCCAGGATTCCAGCGCTTCGGGCAGCAGCGTGTGGTTGGTGTAGGACAGCGTGGCCACGGTCAGCTCCCACGCCTCCTCCCATTCCAGAGCGCGCTCGTCCAGCAGCAGGCGCATCAGTTCGGCGACGGCGATGGCCGGGTGGGTGTCGTTGAGCTGGATGGCAACGCGCTCGGGCAGGCCACGGACGTCCTCGCCATTGCCCAGGTGGCGCTGCATCAGGTCCTGCAGCGAGGCGCTGACGAAGAAATATTCCTGGCGCAGGCGCAGTTCCTGGCCGGCTTCGGTGCTGTCCGCCGGGTAGAGCACCCGCGAAATGCTTTCGGCACGCACCGTGTCGGCGACCGCGCCGAGGTAGTCGCCCGCATTGAAGCGGTCCAGGTGCAGGGTTTCCTCGGCGCGGGCCCGCCACAGGCGCAGGGTGTTCACGCTCGCGCCACGCCAGCCGACGATGGGCATGTCGTAGGCGACCGCCCTCACCCGCTCCACCGGCGCCCAGCGCTGGCGCTCGACGCCGTTGGCGTCCGGCTCGCTGTGCACGGCGCCGCCAAAACCGATACTGAAGCTGCACTCGGGGCGCTCGAATTCCCAGGGGTTGCCGAAGTCCAGCCAGGTTTCGGTGAGTTCCTGCTGCCAGCCATCGCCGATGGCCTGCTTGAACAGGCCGTGTTCATAGCGGATGCCGTAGCCGTGGGCCGGGATATCCAGGGTCGCCATGCTTTCCATGAAGCACGCCGCCAGGCGCCCCAGGCCACCGTTGCCCAGCGCCGCGTCGGGTTCCAGCAGGCGGATGCGCTCCAGGTCCACGCCCAGCTCCGACAGCGCCTGGCGTGCGATCTCCAGCAGGCCGAGGTTGCTCAGGTTGTCGATCAGCAGGCGGCCGATGAGGAATTCCAGCGACAGGTAGTAGACGTGCTTGCGGTCGCTGCGATTGATCGCCCGGGTGGCTTCTTCCCAGTGGTCCACCTGGTACTTGCGCGCGGCCAGGGCCACCGCCTCGAACCAGTCGTGGTCGAAGGCGTCGGCCGGGTCCTTGCCCACGGCGTAGCGCAGGCGGGTGAGCACGGCGTGCTTGAAGGTTTCGACTTCCGACTGATCGGGAATGCTGTCCAGGGCCATTGCCGTCTCCTTATGTGAACGGAAAAGGGGCGTGGGCCGGCGAAGCGCAACGTACCCCAGTGCATCTGTCCACGGCGAAAACGATCAGTTCAGACCTTTTCTCCGGGCGGGCGCTTCCGTTCATCAGAATCGCTGAACGCTCGGCGACGAGCGGTTTCTCCCCCTTGTGGGCGGCAGATTGCCTCCCGGCGCGGGAATGCTCCGGCTCCTGCGCCCTTCCAGCAGTGACGAAGAGGAGAACAGCCATGCCACGCGGCAGCAAAGAGAAGTACACCGACAAGCAGAAGCGCAAGGCCGAACACATCGAGGAAAGCTACGAAGAGCGTGGCGTTTCCAAGGGCGAGGCCGAGGCGCGCGCCTGGGCCACGGTGAACAAGCAGTCCGGCGGCGGCGAGCGCACGGGCGGGTCGGGCCAGCGCAAGAGTCCGCAGGCCAAGAGCCAGTCGCGCAAATCCTCCGCTCGCCGCGCGGTCGCCACCAAGCATGGCGTACCGCGCCCTGACCAGTCGCTGGAATCCATGACCAAGGCCGAGTTGCTCAACCGCGCCCGCACCCGGCAGATCAGCGGCCGCTCGACCATGCGCAAGCAGGAGCTGATCGATGCCCTGCGCAAGGCGGCCTGAGCGCCAGTCACCTGAACCCACTCACGACGACCAACAGGAGAAAGTCTCATGGGCAGCTATCGATGGACCCCTTCCTCGCGCCGCAGCGGCGTCAATGAACTGCAATCGCTGGTCCACGACCTGGAAAGCCTGCTGGAAAGCGGCCGCGACCTGGCCGCGGACGAGCTTCCCGCGTTCAAGGCCAAACTGCGCGGGCTGGTCGACCAGAGCCGCGAGACCAGTGACCAGCTGGTACAACGCAGCCGCCGGGCCATCCAGGCCGGCGGCGATTATGTCGGAGAGCATCCTTGGCAGACCGTGGCGATCCTCGCCGCTGCCGCCGGCCTCCTCGCCGCGGCCTGTGCGTTGAGCCGGAACAACTGAGTCCGGCGCGGTGGTCGGCGGCTCAGCCGTTGACCACCGTCCCGCCATTCACGTGCAGCACCTGGCCGCTGACGTAGGAGGAATCGCTGCTGGCGAGGTAGACATAGGCCGGCGCCAGCTCCTCCGGCTGGCCGGGCCGCCCCATGGGCGTATTGGCGCCGAACCTGGCCACCTCTTCGGCGCTGAAGGTCGAGGGGATCAGCGGCGTCCAGATCGGCCCCGGCGCGACGGCGTTGACGCGGATCCCGCGCTTGACCAGGTTCATCGCCAGGGAGCGGGTGAAAGAAGTGATCGCGCCCTTGGTGGAGGAATAGTCGATCAGCTTCGGATTGCCCTTGTAGGCGGTGATCGAAGTGGTGTTGACGATCGCCCCACCCTCGCCCATCAGCGGCAGCACCGCCTTGGTCAGCTGGAACATGCCGAAGATGTTGGTGCGGAAGGTCTTCTCCCACTGCGCTTCGCTGATGTCCTCCAGGGATTCCTGCGGGTGCTGCTCGCCGGCGTTGTTCACCAGGATATCGATGCGCCCCCAGCGCTCCTGCACCTTGCGCGCGACTTCCGCGCAGAAGCCGGCATCGGCGACGTCGCCGGCCATTTCCAGGCATTGCTGGCCGAGGGATTCGATGACCTGGCAGGTCTTGAGCGCATCCTCGGATTCATCGAGGTAAAGCAGCACCACGTCGGCGCGCTCGCGGGCGAAGGTCACCGCGACGGCGCGGCCGATGCCGCTGTCGCCGCCGGTGACTATCGCCACCTTGCCGGCCAGCTTGGCGGCGGCGCGATACTGGCTGGAGACGAACTCGGGATGCGGCTGCATCTGCTCTTCGCTGCCGGGCTGCTGGTCCTGGTGCTGGGGCGGAAGGGTCTGGGTTTCGCTCATGCCGTTCTCCTTGGGATGCCGCCAGGGCATCGGTGAAGGTCAAACTGTCGAATGTCAGGCGCGTGGCGGTTTCTGCTCGCCGCAGTGGCAGTGCGGGTCCTGGCAGCGCTTTTCGCCATCGGGGTGGCCGTCCGCGCAGGCCTGGCAGCAATAGGCGCGACCGTCGCGGTAGACGGCGCTGGCGCCCAGGCTGCACGAGCAGCCGGGGCAGGAGCAGGGTTGATCGTTCATGGGGCCTCCCGGGTCCGGTGGAACATAGTGGGTAGGCCGGCCCCGGCAGGCGGAGTTCAGGCTTTTTCGCGAGCGGCAGCGGGCCGCCAACCGGCTTTTCTGAACCCCCGCGCCGTGTCCGCGTCCATCGCCGTACTCACCCGAAGAAGGAGAATGGCGATGACCCATTGCAGACTGTCGACCCTGCTCAGCCCGCTGCTGCTGGGCCTGCTGCTGTTCGGCAGCGCCAGCCCGGCGCAAGAGCCGTCAAGCGAATCGGCCTTCATCTCCGAAGCCATGCGCAACAGCCAGCAACAACTCGCCCGCGCCCAGCAGGCGATCCGCTACGGCAAGACGCTGGCGGTGCGCGACCAGGCCCAGGGCGTGCTGGACGAGCACTCGACCCTGCTGCGCGACCTGCAGACGCTGGCACAGAAGAAAGGCGTGCCGGCGCAGGGCGATGCACCGCTCAAGCAACAAGGCACGCAGGCGCAACTGGCCGACAGCGAACGCTTCGACCATGACTACGCCGTGGCGCAGCTGGAAGCGAGCAAGGCCGCGGTGGGCGCTTTCGACCGCATGAGCAGGCGCAACGCCGACCCGGACCTGCAAGGCTTCGCCCGCCTCTGGCTACCGATGCTCTATCACCAGCGCGAGCTGGCCGACCAGCTGGTGGCGTCGCAGGCGCCCTAGCCTTCCAGCTGATCCCACATTTTGCGCGTGAGGCGCTGGCGGGTCCTGCTCCAGTCGGCCCAGGGGTCGGCTGCGGCCAGGCGCTCGTCGACATTGGCGATGGTCCAGTGGTTGGCGCCCTTGAGTTCGGCCAGCTCCTCGCGGCTCACCGGCACCGATACCGGCAGGCCTTCGCGTGCGCGCACCGACCAGACGCAGACGGTGCTGGCGCTGCGGCCGTTGCGCAGGTAATCGATGAAGATCCGCTTGACCCGGTTCTTCGGCCCGGACACGGCGCTGAAACGGTCCGGCATGATCCTCGCCATATGCCGGCTGATGGCATGGGCGAAGTCCTTCACTTCGTCCCAGCCATGGTTGCGCTGCAATGGCACGAGGATATGCAGGCCCTTGCCGCCGCTGGTCTTGAGGAAGGATTTCAGGCCCAGTTCGTCGAGCAGCGTCAGCGTCAGCTGGGTCGCTTCGATCATCCGCGACCAGGGCAGGCTCGGGTCCGGGTCGAGGTCGAGGACGAAGCGGTCGGGCTTCTCCAGGTCGTCGACGGCGGCATTCCAGGTATGCAGCTCCAGCGCACCCATCTGCGCGGCGCCGACCAATCCTTTCGCGGTCGCGATGCGCAGTAACGCCGGGCGCCCCGGATCGAGCTTCGGGTCCAGCAGGTCGACGCCGGGAATGGCATTGCGCGAGGCGTGGCGCTGGAAGAACTGCTCACCGCCCACTCCGTCCGGCGCCCGCACCAGCGACACGGGACGGTCGCCGAGCCAGGGCAGCATGCGTTCGGCGGCTTTCTCGTAATACCGGGCGACATCGATCTTGCGCAGCTTGCTGGTGGGGTCGATCACCCGGTCGGGGTGGGTGATGGTCACGCCTTCCACCTTGTTGCCCGTCGAGGCCCCGGCCGATGCTTTCGCCGAGGCTTTGCCGGAGGATCTGGCCGCCTTGCCGGTGGCCGCCTTCTGCGGCTTCTCCTCGGTGATGGCTTCGGCGGGCTTGTCGCTGCGCAGGCCATGGAACACCGCCTGGCGCACCAGCCCTTCGCGGGTGATTTCGGCGAAAGCCACCTCGCACAGCAGTTCCGGACGCAGCCAGGTGACGCCCCTGGCGTCGGCGCCCCGAGGCGGCGTGGGCAACGGGCAGGACTTGCTCTGCAGGGGTTTGAGCTGCTGGTAGATGGTCTTCAGGCTGGTGCTGCTGAAGCCGGTGCCGACCTTGCCGGCGTAGCGCAGTTCGCCATCCTTGTCATGCAGGCCCAGCAGCAAGGCGCCGAAGTGCGAGCGCGAGCCCTTGGGTTCGCTGTAGCCGACGATGACGAACTCCTGTCGACGCTTGCACTTGAGCTTGATCCAGTCACGGGAGCGCTTCTCGGTATAGGTGCTGCCGGCCCGCTTGCCGATCAGCCCTTCCAGTCCCAGGCGACAGGCGCTGTCGAGAATGCTCCGGGGGTCGTCGGTGAAATCCTCGGAATAGCGCAGATAGTCGCTGGCGTTGCCGCGCAGCACCTGCTGCAGCGCTTCGCGGCGCTCTTCCAGCGGCTTGCCGCGGTAATCCTCGCCGTCCAGCCAGAGCAGGTCGAACAGGGTGTAGTGGATGGGCTCGGAAAGCTGCGCGTCGAAGGCGTTCTGCAAGCGCTGGAAGTCCGGGCGCCCCTCCTCGTCCATCACCAGGATTTCGCCATCCAGCCACGCCGACTGCACGTCGAGCCCGGCCAGCGCCTCGCACAGCTCGGGCAGCTTGCCGGACCAGTCGTGGCCGTTACGGGTCTGCAAGCGCACCTTGCCGTGGTCGAGACGGGCGAGGATGCGATAGCCATCGATCTTGATCTCGTAGCGCCAATCGCCGGGCGGCGGAGCCTCGACCAAGGTGGCCAGTTCCGGCGACAGCGCGTCGGGCAACTTGGCGCTGCCGCGCTTGCCCGATGCGGCCTTCTTCGTTGTCTTCTTCGCTGGAGCAGTTGCCGCCTTAGCCGGGCGCTTGCCCTTGGGCGCGGCCTTCTTCCCCGCTGCCGCCTCGCTGGGCAGCGACTGCCCGGTGACCACGCTGAATGGTTCCTCGGCGAGGATGTCGAAACGCGGATAGTCCCGCGCCTGGTCGTCACGGCCCTTGATCAGGAACCACTGCGGTTGCCGGCCGGCCATGCGCGTGCGGACGAGGTTCCAGCTGCCGGCGAGCTTGCTGCCGTCCAGGCGGAATTTCAGGTGCCCGCTCTTCATGCCCTCGTGGGGGTCGCCGATGGGCGTCCAGCGACCTTCGTCCCAGACGATGACATCGCCGGCGCCGTAATGCCCGTCGGGGATGTGCCCTTCGAACCGCGCGTAATCCAGCGGGTGGTCCTCCACCTGGATGGCCAGGCGCTTCACGCTGGGGTCCAGGCAAGGCCCCTTGGGCACCGCCCAGCTCTTCAACACGCCATCGAGTTCGAGGCGGAAGTCATAGTGCAGGTGGCTGGCATCATGCTTCTGCACCACGAAGGCGAACTCCCCGGCGTGGCCGGCAGCCGATTCGCCACTGGGCTCGGGGGTGCCGCTGAAGTCGCGCTTGCGGGCGTATTCGTGCAGGGTCTCGGCTCGGGCCATGGCTCACTGTTCCTCGTCGGGATCGGACTCGTCCCAGGGTTTGCCATCCAGCGGATGCACCCGGCCTTCCTCGGCTTCGTCCAGGCCGATGCCGCCGCCGATCTCGCTTTCGCCAACGATCGACAGCTCCTTGTCCGCCGGCGTGCTGTCGGCGGGGTCCAGCGGCGACTCGGTGCCGTCCTCGTCGATCAGGGTTTCCGGCGACAGATCGTCCATGCTCACGCCATCCTCGGCCTCGCCCTGGCCCAGCGTCTCGCCGCCGCTCAGGCCCATTTCGCGGCGCCGCTGGGCGGGGAAGTCGCGCTCCACGTCCTCGGGCGAGCGCTCATCGCCTATGCGCCCCTCCGGGCCCTTCTCGAAATCCAGTTCCCGCACGCTGCCCATGCGGTCCTCGGTGTCATCGATCTCGATGTGCTGTTCGCGTCGTTCAGTCATGGGTCTTCTCCTGGGATGATCCGGCCGGGTGGAAGAGGCTCACGGGGAGTCCGCCGCTATTGGGCGAGACCTGCTCGCCCGCGCCTTGTCGAGGCAAGGGCATTCGGGATCACGGCAGGACTGGCCCTGGCCGTGGCCCTCGGCGCAGGCTTCGCAGCAGCAATGGTGATCGCCACGGCGCACGGCGGCTCCATCGAGCTCGCAGATGCAGCCGGGGCATTGGCAGACTTCAGGTTTCATGGCGACAGCCTCCCTTGCGCTCTGCTGGGTTGAGCCGAGCGCGGCGAGGGAGTTCAGGTTTTCTGCTGGGGCGTAGCGGCGACGGGACGCGCCGCCGGGTCTGTCACTCGTCGATGAAGCTGTTGATCAGCTCCATGCCGAGGCTGCGCACTCGGCCTGCGTTGCTCAGTTCGTCGCTGTGAATGCCCACCACCGTGGTACGCGGCATGTTCGCCAGCTGGCTGCCGAGGGCAATGGAATAGCGGCCGCCCGCTTCGCGGCAGCAGGAGAAGCTGAACAATGGATAGGCGTCGTGCAGCACGGCTTCCACGTCCAGGCGTCTGAATTCCGTCATGTCCGTCTCCCATCCCCCAGCCTTCACCCTAGCCTTCCGGTGTGACAGGGAAATGATGGCATCTGGCCCTGCCGCAGCCTTCTGCGTCGAACAAGTGGCTGATAGCCAGTGCTGGCATGCCTCGCTTTACAGACGGGCCGCTTCATCCTTACGGGAGATTTCTGACAGAAGGTCAGCCCAATGCTGCGCTGACTGCGCCCGCGGGCCGTGCATTTTTCCTGCGCGCTGGCTGGCGACCTTGCACTTTGCTGATGACCAGGGGCCAGTACAGCGGCGCCAAGCGCAGCAATAACAACCTGTTAAGGCGACGAGACAAGCTGCGCCGGGCTGGAACGACTGATGCAACGGTCAGGCTTCAACCCATGCGGGCCCCGCCACGCCACCCGCGTTCGCGCCCCGCCAGAAGAGGCACCGACATGTCCAGCTGCCGCGACACTGCCATCGAGCACATGAGCCTTCTGTTCACCGATTACCGACCGCAGTTCTTCATCCGCCCTGACGGCACCGTGCTGATCAACCTGCGCAACCCAGCGGGCAAGCGCCTGATGTCCCGCGTCATCCAGCAGGAGGAACAAACCAGCGCGGTGCTGTTGAACAACCTGGTGGAGCGCATCCGCCGGGACCTGATGACCATCGAAGGACCGCTGGAGGAAGAGAACGTCGACTGGTTCCTCAAGCGCATCGAGCTGCAGACCTTCGTCCCCGTCAACCCGACCCACCGGCCGCGCAAGATCGTCGTCGCCGGCGCGCGACTGCGGGCGCTCTCGGGCAAATGACGGCAGGGCAACCGGCACGCCATCAGATAGATCGTCGAGGTAGACCATGAAGAATCCCAACGATATCCCCGACCCCGATCCGAAAGTCACCGGCGAGCAGGCACTGGAAGAACTGGTGGACATCGAGCCCGAAGACAGCGAGCAGGAACCGCATCTCTCCGCGGCCCGCCAGCAAGGCCTGAACGAGGCGCCCTGACCTGCGCACCTCTCGCGATGGCGGACCGGAGGCGCCGTCAGTCCGTGTAGTCGGGCGTCGTCCGGTTTTCCGCCAGCAGGTGCTCGACCACCGCCCGCAGCGCCTGCTGCTCCGTCTTGCCGGCCTCGCGCGCCGCCCGGTACACAGCACGCTGGCGGTCGGCGCTGGTGCCCTCGTCGATGATCCGCAACGCGTGGGCGAAGACAGCTTCGGCCTGGGCGTCGATGAAGGGCTCGCACGCACGCCGGGCCAGCCCGAGCCAGTCCCGCGCCGTCACGCTGCGACTGCCCTTGGCAAGGCCGCCTTCGGCGATGCTCTCTTCCAAGAGAAACCGCGCCGCCACACCATGCCGCCGCGCCTGCCAGAAGTTCTCCGCCAGCAGCACCCGTTGCCAGTGTGGATCGGGATGATCCGGTGCAGCCTGTGCCTGGGCGATCAGCAGGCGGAACAGGCCGGCGATGCACAGCACATCCTCCACCCGCGGGCACGCGTCGGTAATGCGCAGCTCCAAGGTCGGGTACCGCACCGAAGGCCGCAGGAACCACCAGGCATGGCCCGGCTCGTCCATCAGTCCCTGCTCCAGCAACAGCCGGAGAAAGTGTTGCCAGCTCGCCTCATCCTCGAAATACGGTGGAATGCCCATGCGCGGCCATTCCCCGGACAGCGATTGGCGGTAACTGCACAGCCCGCTGTCGCGTCCGCCCCAGAATGGCGAGGAGCAACTGAGCGCCAGCAACAGCGGCAGCCACGGCAGCACCTTGTTGAGCACTCGCACGCGATCCTCAGCCAGCACCTCCACATGGACATGCAGCCCGCTCAGCAGGCTCTGCCGCGCCACCACGCCCTGCTCCTCGATCAACTTGCGATAGCGCGGGCGGATCGGCGGGTCCTGCAGGTGCAGTCGGCTGAAGGGATGGGCAGCCGCGCAGAACAGCTCCAGCCCGTGGGCGTTGACGATGGCGCGCAGGCGCCTGCGCCGGTCCGCCAGGTGCCGCGCCGCCGGTTGCAGGCTGCGGAAGATCGGGCTGACCAGCTCCAGCTGGCAGTCGAAGATTTCCTCGCTCACCTCGCTGCCCAGCACTCCCCGACAGGCGTGGGGCAGGCCCAGCGGAATGTCGCGGGCGATATCCAGCGTGCGTGGATCGAGCAGGAAGAACTCTTCCTCGATACCAAAACGGGGCAGCCCGGTGCGTGGCGACATGCATTGGTTTCCTGTTCTGCAGTTAACCGCTCAGACGCGGCGCGCACCGCTCCCGTTCAGTCTTTTCAGCCGCTTCCCAGCACAGCGGTGCACCGGTCATTTCGTTGAAACCTTTGCCCGCTCATCCACTCGCAATGGAAAGAGCCGCATTCCCGCTCAAGGAGCCCAGCATGACACCGTCCGCTTCCCGCAAGGCCGACTCCCACCGTCGCCCGCGCCGTTCCATCCAGGATCTCTACGACGCCTTGCTACGCGCTCCGCAGGACAACCTGGAAACCGCCGCGGAGTTCCTTCAGGAACAGTTGCAGCAGCAACACTCCCGCGAGGACGACCTGCCTGCTGACCCGCAGGACTGGGACGCCTGGCTGACCAACCGCGCCGAAGCCAGCGCGGCCGCCTACGCCGGCTACCTGCAGGAAAGGCGCGAAGGCGCACCGCGCCGGCACTTCCGCAACCGTGCCCACGCGTTGCATTTCCTCCAGGCGGTGGCGCCCACCAAGCATGTCGACGGCGCCTGGCTCTACGGCATCCTCGAACACTGGAGCGACCCGCGCCTGCTACCGCTGGTACACATCTGCCTGGAAGAACTGGGCCACGGCATCCCCGCCCGCAACCATGTGGTGATCTACCAGCGCCTGCTCGACAGCCTGGGTTGCGACGTCCCGCCTCAACTCAGCGATGCGCACTACCTGCAGGGCACACTGCAACTGGCGCTGGGCTATCTGGCCGACGACTTCCTGCCCGAGGTACTGGGCTACAACCTGGGCTACGAGCTGCCGCCGCTGCACCTGATGATTACCAGCTACGAGCTGCGCGAGCTGGGCGTCGATCCGGAATACTTCCGCCTGCACGTCACCATCGACAACGCCGCCAGCGGTCACGGGCGCAAGGCGTTGCAGGCCCTCAACGCATGCATGCCGCAGGTGGCCGACCGGGAGGAATTCCTGCGCCGCGTGCACGCCGGTTACCGCCTGAATGACGCCGGGTTGGGCAACCGGCAGATCCTCGACGGCTTTGACCTGGATGCCGAGGTGATCGCCATGCTCGAGCGCAAGCGCCCCTTCGCCAGGCAGATGCACGACGACCGCGCCCGCATCGGCGGGCGCACCGTGAACCAGTGGCTGGCCGGCCCCGGGCGCATGGGCGAATTCCTCGCCGCGCTGGAGCGCCAGGGCTGGATCAACCGTCACCAGGACCCGGCCCACAGCCGCTTGTGGAACCTGATCGCCGGCGACGGCGCGGCGATGTTCGGGGTCTTCAACCCCTACGAGCGGCAGCTGCTGCACGACTGGATAGCCGGCGACTGGAACGCACCGCAGCCGCGCAACCCCTGGCGCGGCAGTGACAAGGCCGCTGCGGGCGAGCCTCCCATGCATTCGGACTTCGCCCTCGAAGAGCGTGCCCTGCTCAACGAACTCACCACCCTTTCGCCGCGCAGCCGCATGCACCGCCTGGTGCAGCTGATGGCGCCGCACTCGCACTACACGCCCGCCGGGTTGCTGGCGACCCGAATCTACACCGACAAACTGGGAATCGAACCATGACCTCCTTCTTCGACACGCGCCTGCAAGCCCTGATCACCCTGGGAGAAGAGCTGCGCGCGGAGAACTACTGCTTCACCACCGTGACCCCGGCAACCCACGCGCGGGTCAACTCGCGGCCGCAGAACCAGGTCGCCGAGGACCTGCAAGGCGTGTTCGGCTGGAGCCGGCTGTTCCCCGACTCGGTGATCAGCGAACGCATGCTCGCGCTGCTGGAGACCGGCGGCTTGCTGCAGCGCGAAGACAGCCAGTGGCGCAGCGCGGTGCGCTGGTCGAGCCTGGGCGGGCAGCTCTTCGCCCATTCCGCCTATCCGACGCTGGAGTCCGACGCGGTGTTCTTCGGCCCCGACACCTACCGCTTCGCCAACGCGCTGCAGCGGCATTTCGACAGCGAGCCGGCCGACTCGGTGCGCCGCGCGGTGGACATCGGCTGTGGCGCGGGTCCTGGGGCCATCCTGGTCGCCCAGGCCTACCCCGATGCCGAAGTCACCGCGGTGGACATCAACCCCCGCGCCCTGGACTTCACCCGCGCCAATGCCCACCTCGCCGGCATCGACGACCTGCAGATCCGCCAGAGCAACCTGCTGGACGCCCTCGACGGACAGTTCGACCTGATAGTCGCCAACCCTCCCTACCTGCTCGACCCGGACGAACGCACCTACCGCCACGGCGGCGGCGACCTGGGCGACGGCCTCTCGCTGCGCATCGTCGAGACAGCGCTGGAGCGCCTGACTCTCGGCGGCTCGCTGCTGCTCTACACCGGCGCCGCCGTGGTCAACGGCGACGCCCCGCTACGCCGGCGCCTGGACGCGCTACTGGCCGACCGGCCAGTCAGCTGGCGCTACGAGGAGATGGACCCGGACGTCTTCGGCGAGGAACTGGAATGCCCCGCCTACCAGCAGGCCGAGCGAATTGCGGCGGTGACCCTGACGATGAAACGGCTGGGGTGACGTGGATACCCCAGCGCGCTGACCGCTTTTGCTCTTCGTAGGAGTGAGCTTGCTCGCGAACAGGCTCCGCTGCGGGGCCGGGTTGGGGGGGCAGCGCGGGCCGACAAATAGTTTTGGGCCCCGGGGGGCCCGGGCCCGGGGGGTTTTAAAAGATCAGGGGCCCCCCGCCGGTGGGGGGGGGGGGGGGGGGGGGG
>NZ_JBGLYK010000390.1:0-2506 GCF_047304025.1 Pseudomonas sp. Pseusp97
CCCCCCCCCCCCCCCCCCCCCCCCCCCCCCCCCCCCCCCCCCCCCCCCCCCCCGGGGGGGGGGGGGGGCCCCCCCCCCCCCCCCGCTCCTACAGGGACTGTCTCGTGCATATCCATGCGTAGGGAATCGAACATGAACATCGCTGTCAGCGCCCCGTTGCCGCAGACCCGGGCGACGCCCAGCGCCTCGCGCGCGAAAAGCCTCGGCCGGCGCGTCACGCTCCTGCTGCTGTTGCCGTCCACCCTGTGGTTCCTGCTGCTGCTCCTGATGCCACTGGTGATCATCCTGGTCTTCAGCGTCGGCGAGCGCAGCGCCGTGGGCGGCTATGGCGGCGGGCTGACGCTGGAGAACTACCTGAACCTCGGCTCCCGCGCCCAGGCCTTCTGGAACACCCTGACCCTGGCGCCGCTGGGCACCCTGGCGTGCCTGCTGGCGGCCTATCCGCTGGCCTACTTCCTGGCGGTAAAGGTGCGGCGCAACAAGTCGCTGTTGCTGACCCTGGTGATCGTGCCGTTCTGGACCAGCTTCCTGATCCGTACCTATGCCTGGATCTTCCTGCTCAGCGGGCGCGGCATCCCGGCGTTGCTGGAGACCTTCGGCATCGCCGACGTGCGCCTGATCAACACGCCCTACGCGGTGCTGATCGGCATCGTCTACGGCTACCTGCCGCTGATGGTGTTCCCCATCTACGTGACCCTGGAGAAGCTCGACAAGCGCCTGCTGGAAGCCTCCGGCGATCTCGGTGCGAGCGCCTTCGAAACCTTCCGCCGGATCACCTTGCCGCTGTCCGCGCCAGGGGTGATCACCGGGGTGATGCTGGTGTTCATCCTGCTCATGGGCGAGTTCCTGATCCCGGCGATCCTCGGCGGCGGCAAGGTGTTCTTCGTCGGCAACGCGCTGGTCGACCTGTTCCTGCAATCGCGCAACTGGGCGTTCGGCAGCGCAGTGGCGATGACCCTGGTGGCGATGATGCTGGTGATCATCGGCGTGTATCTGAAACTCGTGGCCCGCTACGGCGGCTCGCGCAACGACGGGGTGCTCTGACATGTGGCTGCGCAGTTACTCCACCTCGGTCTACCTGTTCCTCTACGCGCCCATCGCGCTGATCATGCTCTTCGCCTTCAACGCCGGGCGCAGCGGGCTGAGCTTCCAGTGCTGCTCGGTGCAGTGGTTCGGCCGCGCCTTCGACAACCCGTTCATCATGGAAGCCCTGGGTAACAGCGCGCTGATCGCCTTGTGCTCGGCGCTGATCGCCACCCTGTTCGGCACCCTCGCGGTGTTCGGCCTGCAGCGGGTCGGCAAGCGCGTGCGCCTGCTGTTCGACGCGCTGACCTACTGCGCGATCATCGTGCCGGGCATCGTCATCGGCATCGCCACGCTGATCGCCTTCATTACCCTGTTCGACGTACTCAACCCATTGCTGGCATTGCTCGACATCGGCCTGCCGAAGCTCAACATGGGCTTCGGCACCGTGGTGGCGGCGCACTCGCTGTTCACCATGGCGCTGGTGATGGTGATCGTCCGCACCCGCGTCGAGGCGATGGACAAGTCGCTGCTCGAAGCCTCCGCCGATCTCTATGCACCGCCGCTGGACACCTTCTGGCGGGTGACCCTGCCGCAGATCGCCCCGGCCATCCTCGCCGGCTTCCTGCTCGCATTCACCTTCAGCTTCGACGATTTCATCATCGCCTTCTTCGTCGCCGGCTCCGAGACCACGCTGCCGATCTACATCTTCTCGTCGATTCGCCGGGGCATCACGCCGGAGATCAACGCCATCTCCACGGTGATCATCTGCGCCTCGCTGGCGCTGCTGTTCACCTCCCGCTACCTGCAGAACCGCCGCACCGGCGTTCAGGCCGCCTGAGGGCCGAGTTCAAGGAGACTGAAGGATGCGCGACCAGCTCTACATCAACGGGCAGTGGGTCAGGCCGGACCTGGGCGGCCGCTTCACCAGCTTCGACCCGGCTACCGGCCAGCCCCTGCAGGAAGTGCCAGCGGCCACCGAGGAAGACGTCGACCACGCCGTGCGCGCGGCGCGTACCGCGTTCAACCGCGGCTGGGGGCAGAGCCGTGGCGCCGAGCGCGCCGAATGGCTGGAGGCGCTGGCCGGCGAACTGGAGCGCAACCAGGACGCCCTGGCCGAACTGGAAGTGCGCGACAACGGCAAGCCGCTGCCCGAGGCGCAGTGGGACGTGGCCGACGCCATCGGCTGCTTCCGCTACTACGCCGGGCTGGCGCGGGAGCTGGACGAGCGCCAGGACCAGATCCTGCCGCTGCCCGACGAGCGCTTCCGCTGCCGCATCCGCCAGGAACCGGTGGGCGTGGCCGGGCAGATCATTCCGTGGAACTACCCGCTGCTGATGGCTTCTTGGAAAGTCGCGCCGGCTTTGGCGGCGGGCGCCACCTGCGTGCTCAAGCCCTCCGAGCTGACGCCGCTGAGCGCGCTGGAGCTGGCCGCCGCGGCGGCGGTCTATTATACACATATGACGCTGCCGACCAAAAGAGA
>NZ_JBGLYK010000391.1:0-2445 GCF_047304025.1 Pseudomonas sp. Pseusp97
TTTTTTCGTCGCGCGGTTGCCCCCCACGGCCCGCCCCCTTGGGGGTCCGGATTCACCTTGCCGCCCCACCACGCCCGCTCCTACAGGGATTGTGCCAGCTGAGACTCCAGCGTGTGCCGGATGGCTCTTCGTAGGAGCGAGCTTGCTCGCGAACCGAGGCCGCGCAGCGTTTCCATAGTCCTGGGAGCGCACCTCTTCCGCAAACGGCCTGACGCCATCGCGGACGGATTCCGCTTCTGCAGGCGAACTACGGGGTTTCCCTGCAGGATCGGGCCACCGCGAACGCGCCCATGGACGCTCCTACAGGTTCTGCGCGGTTTCCTGGCCTTGCTGCCACCCACCACCCAGGGATTTGTAGAGCAGCACCAGGGTGGTCGCCACGGCTTCGCGGCCACGCACCTGCTGTTCCTCGGTGGCCAGCAGTTCGCGCTGGGCACTGAGCACGTTGAGGAAGTCCACGGCGCCGGCCTTGTACTGCTCGCGGGCGTTGGCCAGCGCGGTGCGGCCATGTTCCGCGGCCGTGTCGAGACTGGCGAGACGGCGCTGGTCGGCGGCGTAGTCGGTCAGCGCGTCGTCCACTTCGCGCCAGGCGTTGAGCACGGTGCGCCGGTAGGCGATGGCCGATTCCTGCTGCTGAGCCTCGCGCAGGGCGAGCATGCCCTTCAGGCGGCCGCCTTCGAAGATCGGCAGCGACAGGCTCGGGCCGATGCCGAAGGTGCGGCTGTTCCAGTCGCCGAAGTTGGACAGTTGCAGCGCCTGGAAGCCGAAGCTGCCGTTGAGGCTGATGCGCGGATAGAAGTCCGCCTTGGCCACCCCGATGCTGGCGGTGGCGGCGTGCAGCGCGGCTTCGGCGCGGCGGATGTCCGGGCGGCGTTGGGCCAGTTCGGAAGGCAAGCCGACCGGCACGCCACGCGGTGGCTGCGGTACGGGTCTGGCCTGGGCGAGTTCGGCCTGCAGTGCGCCGGGCGCTTCGCCCAGTAGGTAGCCCAGGGCATTGATCAGCCGCGCCTGGCGCTTCTGGCTGTCGGGCAGGCGCGCTTCGATGCTGGCGACCTGGGTCAGCGCTTCGGCCACATCCAGTTCGGTGGCGACGCCATCGGCACGGCGCAGGCGAGTCAGTTCCAGGCTGCGCTGGGCGATCTCCAGGTTGCCGCGGATGATGGCTTCCAGGTCCTGTTCGGCGCGCAGTTGCAGGTAGTTGCGCGCGGTCTCGGCGAGTACCGAGACCAGCACGTCGCGGCGGCTTTCCTCGGAGGCCTGGACATTGGCGTCGGCGGCTTCCAACTCGCGGCGCACGCGGCCCCAGAAGTCCAGCTCCCAGGACAGGTCGAAGCCGCCGTCGAGCTGGTTGAAATTGTCCTTGCCGGCTTTGCCGGACGGGTCGCTCAGGCCGACTTCGCTGTTGCGCTTGCGCTGGTAGCCCAGGTCCGCGTCGACATTGGGCACGGCGTCGCCGCTCAACGCCTGACGGATCGCCCGGCTCTGTTGCAGGCGCGCGTCGGCTTCGCGCAGGTCCAGGTTGGCGGCCGCGACGCGGCGCTGCAGGTCGTCGAGTTGCGCATCGCCCAGCAGCCTCCACCACTGCGCTTCCAGCGGCGCATTGAGCGTCTGGCTCGGTGCGTCGCCGCGCTGGGCGGACCAGTCCACCGCATTGGCATCATCCGGGCGCTGGAAGTCCGGGCCGACGCTGCAGGCGCCAAGGGCGAGCAGAGCAAGGAGCAGGGGAGCACGCGGGGCGATCATTGCACGGCTACCTTCTGCTCGGCCTCGGTTTGCTTGCCGGTGTCGATGCGCGCGATCACTGACATGCCCACGCGCAGCCTGTCGCGCAGCGGCTGGTCGGCGTCGAGGACGATCTTCACCGGGATGCGCTGGACGACCTTGGTGAAGTTGCCGGTGGCGTTGTCCGGGGCGATGGGCGCGAAGCTCAGGCCGGTGGCCGGGGCGATGCTGTCGACGTGGCCGTGCAGCTTCTCGCCGGGGAAGGTGTCGATGCTGATCTCCACGCGCTGGCCGGGTTGCACGTCGGTCAGCTGGGTTTCCTGGAAGTTGCCGACCACATAGGCGTTCTGCAGCGGCACTACCGCGAGCAGCGCAGTGCCCGGCGTGGTGTAGGCGCCGACGCGCACGGCGCGGCGGCCGACCATGCCGTCGAAGGGCGCGCGGATTTCGGTGTACGACAGATTCAGTTGCGCCTGCTGCAGCTGCGCCTGGCCACGTTTCAGCGCGCCGAGCGCCTCGGCCTGCTGGGCGAGCAGCACGTCGAGTTGTTTGCGGGCGGCGAGGGCGGCGGCCTTGTCCTTGTCCAGCACGGCCTTCGCCGAGTCGACGCGTGAGCGCGCCTGCTGGGCGTTCTGCAGCGTGCCGGCGCCCTGGGTGGCGAGGTGCTGGTAGCGGTTCAGTTCCTGCGCGGCGAAGGTCAGCGCGGCCTGGTCGGCCTGCACC
>NZ_JBGLYK010000392.1:0-2417 GCF_047304025.1 Pseudomonas sp. Pseusp97
GCCCGCGGGGGGCGCGCGGGCGCCCCCCCCCCCCCCCCCCCCCCCCCCCCCCCCCCCCCCCCCCCCCCCCCCCCCCCCCCCCCCCCCCCCCCCCCCCCCCCCCCCCCCCCCCCCACCTACAGGTCCAGGTCCCGCTCAGCTGTAGGGCGCATAACGCCTATGGCGTTATCCGCCATTGCGGCGGATAACCCGTGCCGGGTTATGCGCCCTACGAGATCGCTCCCAATGGGTCAGCTGTCTACTTCTCGTCAAGATGCCGCAGCAGGAAGCCACGGCTCGACTCGATGATCGCCTTCTGCGTCTTCTCACTGGCGACCATCCGCGCCACCACCAGCGCACCCACGCATTGCGCCAGCAGGGCCCAGGCGTCCTCCTGCGAACCCAGCAGCTCGGCCCAGGCCTGCTGCAAGTCCACCAGGGCATCCTCGGCGCTCTGCCGCACGGCAATGTCGGCACGGGCGATCTCCGCGCCCAGCGCAGGAATGGCGCAGCCCGCACCGGCATCCTGAACATGGCTGACGCTCAGGTAGCGCTTGAGGGCGCGCTCCAGGCGCGCACGGTCGAGCACCTTGCCCTTGGCGGCGAGGCGTTCGACGCTCTGCTGCAATTCACGTTCGACGATGGCGGCGAACAGCTCGTCCTTCGAGCCGAAGTGGTTGTAGAACGCCCCGCCGGACAAGCCCACCGCCTTCATCAACCCGTCCACCCCGGAAGTGGCGAAGCCGCCCTGCTTGGCGAGCGCGCTGCTGCTGTCGAGCAGGCGCTGACGGGTTTCTTCCTTGTGGGTGGCTGAGTAGCGCATCGGGGCGACTCCGGCGAAGCGGTTGACGATGAAGCCAAGAGTAACATAACGTTCGTTTACCTAACGACCGTTTACCAACTTTTGCGCAACCGCTGAGGAAACGAGAATGTCGAACAAGAAAGTCGTCCTGGTCATCGGCGCCGGCGATGCCACCGGCGGCGCCATCGCCCGCCGCTTCGCCCGTGAAGGCTACGTCGCCTGCGTCACCCGGCGCTCGGCGGACAAGCTGCAGCCGCTCGTGGAGCAGATCCGCGCCGAAGGCGGCGAGGCCCATGGTTTCGCCTCGGATGCGCGCAAGGAAGAGGCGGTGATCGAGCTGGTGGAAACCATCGAGCGCGACATCGGCCCCATCGAGGCCTTCGTCTTCAACATCGGCGCCAACGTGCCCTGCAGCATCCTCGAGGAGACCGCGCGCAAGTACTTCAAGATCTGGGAAATGGCCTGCTTCTCCGGCTTCCTCACCGGCCGCGAGGTGGCCAAGCGCATGGTCAAGCGCCAGCGCGGCACGATCCTCTTCACCGGCGCCACCGCCGGGCTGCGCGGCGCCTCGGGCTTCGCTGCCTTCGCCGGGGCCAAGCACGGCATCCGCGCCCTGGCCCAGAGCATGGCTCGCGAGCTGGGGCCGATGGGCCTGCACGTCGCCCATGTGGTGGTGGACGGCGCCATCGACACCGAATTCATCCGCGAGACCTTCCCCGAGCGCTACGCGCTGAAGGACCAGGACGGCATCCTCGACCCCGAGCACATCGCCGACAGCTACTGGTACCTGCACAGCCAGCCGCGCGATGCCTGGACCTTCGAGCTGGATCTGCGCCCCTGGATCGAGCGCTGGTGATCCGCCCATAACGACAACAAGAAAGAGAGTCACTCATGAGCAAGAGCGTCGAGTTCTACTTCGATTTCGGCAGCCCGACTTCCTACCTCGCCTATACCCAACTCCCGCGAATCTGCGCCGAGACCGGCGCCGAGCTGGTCTATCGTCCGGTGCTGCTGGGCGGGGTGTTCCAGGCCACCGGCAATGCCTCGCCCATCGCCATCCCGGCCAAGGGCCGCTACACGATGATCGACATGCTGCGCTTCGCTCGCCGCTACGGCGTGCCGCTGAAGATGAACCCACACTTCCCGATCAACACCCTCACCCTGATGCGCGCCGCCACCGGCGTGCAGCTGCGCCAGCCGGAACGCTTCGAGGCGTTGCTGGCCTGCGTGTTCAAGGGCATGTGGGTGGACGCGTTGAACCTGGGCGACCCGGCGGTGCTCGGCCCGTGGCTGGCCGAGGCGGGGTTCGACCCGCAGGCGCTGCTGGCGCTGACCGCCGAGCAGGAGGTGAAGGACGCGCTGAAGGCCAACACCGAAGCGGCGATCAAGCGCGGGATGTTCGGCGCGCCGATGATGTTCGTCGGCGACGAGATGTTCTTCGGCCAGGATCGCCTCGACTTCGTCCGCGAAGCCCTGACGTAAAGCGCTTCGCATTCCGCCGAGCCGCCGATGAGCAACAACGTAGGATGGTGTGGAGCGCCGCGGGAACCCAAAAATACGGGGGCCCCACCCCATGGGTTAGGTGGGGGGCCCCCCACCAAAAAAATTAAAAATGGAAATTTTTGGGCAAACGGTT
>NZ_JBGLYK010000393.1:0-2403 GCF_047304025.1 Pseudomonas sp. Pseusp97
CCCCCCGCTCCCCCCCCGTGTCCCCCGGGGGGTCGTGTTGTCGGCCCGCGGTCGCCCGATACGCTTCGCCCCCCGCCGCGCCCCCGCTCCCCCCCACCCCCCGCTCCTACAGGCCCCACTACGGGAAGAGAACAAAAATGACCGACGCCATCCGTTACGAGAAAGGCCAGGACAACATCGTCGTCCTGACCATGGACATGCCCGGCCAGAGCGCCAACACCATGAACGGTGTTTACCGCGAGGCCATGGCCGCCACCGTCGCGCGCCTGGAGTCCGAGAAGGACTCGATCGCCGGCGTGGTGATCATCTCGGCGAAGAAGACCTTCTTCGCCGGCGGCGACCTGAATGAACTGATCAAGGTGACCAAGGCCGACGCCAAAGATTTCTACGAAGGCATCCTGGTGCTCAAGGGCCAGCTGCGCCGCCTGGAAACCCTCGGCAAGCCGGTGGTCGCCGCCATCAACGGCGCGGCCCTGGGCGGCGGCTGGGAAATCTGCCTGGCCTGCCACCACCGCATCGCCCTGGACGAAAGCCACGTCCAGCTCGGCCTGCCGGAAGTCACCCTGGGCCTGCTGCCCGGCGGTGGCGGCGTGGTGCGCATGGTGCGCCTGCTCGGCCTGGAGAAGGCCCTGCCGTACCTGGCCGAAGGCAAGAAAGTGCGCCCGGACCAGGCGCTCAAGGCCGGTCTGATTCATCAACTAGCCTCCAGCCGCGAAGAGCTGCTGAGCAAGGCCCGCGAGTGGATCGCCGCCAACCCGGCCGCCAAGCAGCCATGGGACAGCGCCGGCTACAAGATCCCCGGTGGCACGCCGTCCAGCCCTGCCGTGGCGCAGATGCTGGCCATCGCGCCTTCCGTGCTGCGTGACAAGACCAAGGGCTGCTTCCCGGCACCGGAGAAGATCATGTGCGCGGCCGTCGAAGGTGCCCAGGTGGACTTCGACACCGCGCAGCTGATCGAGGCGCGCTACTTCACCGAGCTGACCACCGGCCAGGTGGCGAAGAACATGATCGGCACCTTCTGGTTCCAGCTCAACGAGATCAATGCCGGCAAGTCCCGCCCGCAGGGCATCGCCCCGCAGCAGACGAAGAAGGTCGGCGTGATCGGCGCCGGCATGATGGGCGCGGGCATTGCCTACGTCTCGGCCGCCGCCGGCATCGAGGTGGTGCTCAAGGACGTTTCCCTCGAAGCGGCCGAGAAGGGCAAGGCTTACTCGGCCGGCCTGCTGGACAAGAAGGTCGGCAAGGGCCAGATGAGCGCCGACAAGCGCGACGCCTTCCTCGCGCGGATCAAGCCGACCGCCAGCGACGCCGATTTCGAAGGCTGCGACCTGATCATCGAAGCGGTGTTCGAGGACCGTGGCCTGAAGGCCAAGGTCAGCGCCGCCGCCGAATCCGCCGCGCTGACTGATGCGGTGATCGCTTCCAATACCTCGACCCTGCCGATCACCGGCCTGGCCGAAGCCGTGGCGCAGCCGCAGAAGTTCATCGGCCTGCACTTCTTCAGCCCGGTGGACAAGATGCCGCTGGTGGAGATCATCCGTGGCGAGAAGACCGACGACGTCACCCTGGCCCGCGCCTTTGACTACGTCCTGCAGATCAAGAAGACCCCGATCGTCGTCCACGACAGCCGCGGCTTCTTCACCTCCCGCGTGTTCGGCACCTTCACCAACGAAGGCCTGGCCATGCTTGGCGAGGGCGTGTCGGCGGCGATGATCGAGAACCAGGCGCGCCAGGCCGGCATGCCGGTGGGCCCGCTGGCGATCAGCGACGAAGTGTCGATGAGCCTGATGACGCACATCCGCGAGCAGACCCGCAAGGACCTGGAAGCCGAAGGCAAGCAGTTGCCCAAGCACCCGGCCTTCGCCGTGGTGGACCTGATGGTCAACGAGTACAAGCGCCCGGGCAAAGCCGCCGGCGCCGGCTTCTACGACTATCCCGCCAATGGCAGGAAGCACCTGTGGCCGGAGCTGAAGCAGCGCTTCGAGAAGGCTGACGCGCAGATATCCGCCGAGGACGTGCGCGACCGCATTCTCTTCGTGCAGGCCATCGAGACGGTGCGCTGCGTGGAGGAGGGCGTGCTGACTTCCACCGCCGACGCCAACATCGGCTCGATCTTCGGTATCGGCTTCGCGGCCTGGAGCGGCGGCGCCCTGCAGTTCATCAACCAGTACGGCCTGCAGGACTTCGTCGCCCGCGCCCAGTACCTGGCCGAACAGTATGGCGAGCGCTTCCTGCCGCCGGCGCTGCTGCTGGAGAAGGCCGCGCGCAACGAGACGTTCTGAAGGGCTCTTCGTAGGAGCGGGGGGGGGGGGGGCACACCGGGGGGGGCGGGGGGGGGGGGGGGGGGCGGGGGGGGCGGGCGAATAATATGAAGATGAGGGTAACGCGCCGCGCGGGGGCGTG
>NZ_JBGLYK010000394.1:0-2373 GCF_047304025.1 Pseudomonas sp. Pseusp97
GCCTGCCAGTAGGCGAGCTCCGCAGCCACTTCGGTGCTGTTGGCAGCCGCCTGCTGGCGGGCGCTCCAGGCCTGGTAGCTGTCGGTGCGCGGCAGTGCGGCGGGCGTGCGGCCGGCACGCAGTTCGCGGTAGGCGTACTGCAGGTCTTCCAGCAGGATGCGCCACGACACGCCGTCCACCGCCAGATGGTGAATGACCAGCAACAGTCGCTCGCTACCGTTTTCCAGGCTGACCTGCATGGCACGCAGCAGCGGGCCGCTGGCGATATCCAGACTGGCCTGGGCGTCGTTGCACAGACGCTCCAGGGTTGGCGCGTCGGAGGCGCGGCGGCGCCACAGCAGCGTCATGTCGAGCGGACCGTGTTCGGCATAACGCTGGCGGCTGCCCTCGAAGCGCAGACGCAGCGCGTCGTGCTGGCCGACCAGCCAGTGCAGCGCGCGAGCCAGGACGTCGGCATTCAGTGCTTCGCGCGGTTGCAGCAGCAAGGCCTGGTTCCAGTGGTGCCGCTGGGCGCTCGGCACGCGCTCGAAGAAGCGCGCCTGCACCGGCGACAGCGCCACTTCACCACTGACGGCGGCCGCCGGCGCAGGTGCCGCGGTGGCTGCCGGGGCGCGGCTTTCCAGCCACTGCGCCAGCTGGCGGACGCTCTGCCGCTCGAACAGCTGTTTCGGGCTGAGCTTGTAACCGAGTTTGCGGATGCGCGCGATGATCTGCAGGCTGAGGATGGAGTCGCCGCCCAGCTCGAAGAAATTGTCCTGCGCGCCAACGCGCTCGACCTTCAGCACGGCCTGCCAGATATCGGCAATACGCTGTTCCAGCTCGCTCAGCGGCGCGCTGTCCACGGCCTTGGTGGCCGCCTCGGCACGCGGCAGCGCCTTGCGGTCGACCTTGCCGTTGGCGTTCAGCGGCAGGCGTTCCAGCAGCAACAGCTGGGCCGGCAGCAGGTACTCCGGTACGGCGGCGGCCAGGGCTTCGCGCAGGCTTTCCACGCTCTGCCCTTCAGCCACGGCCCAGGCCAGCAGCTTCATCGGGCCGTCGTTTTCACGCTCGGCCAGCGCCACGGCATCGCGCACGCCGGGCAGGCGCTTGAGCCCTTGCGCCAGTTCGCCCGGCTCGACGCGGTAGCCACGGATCTTCACCTGGTCATCGACGCGGCCAAGGAATTCCACGACGCCGTGACGGGTCAGGCGCACGCGGTCGCCACTGCGGTACAGGCGCTCGCCTTCGATCTCTACGAAGCGCTCTGCCGTCATTTCCGGCAGGCCGAGATAACCCAGCGCCAGACCCGCACCGCCGATGTACAGCTCGCCGGGTACGCCGGGCAGCAGGTCGCGGCCGTTCTCGTCGAGCACGCGGATGACGCTGTTGGCCAGCGGTGTACCGATGGGCAGACCGGCCTCCGGCAGATCGTCCAGCAGCGACCATTCGTGGGTCAGCACGCCCACGGTGGATTCGCTGGGGCCGTAGTGGTTGACGATACGCAGCTTGGGCGCAAGCTCACGGATCGGTTGCAGCAGCGCGCGGTCGCAGGCTTCGCCGCCGTGCTGCCGCGGCGCCTGCTGGTGGTGGGCGGCGGCCAGCAGGCCGGCGAGATGGCTGGGGACGATCTTCAGCACGTCGACGTCCTGCATGAAGGCGGCGAAACGCTCGGCGTCGGCCACCGCCTGGGCGTCCGCCAGGTGCAGGCGACCACCGCCGCACAGCGCGCCGAACAGCGTGGTATGGCCAAGGTCGGCAGCCACCGAGGAAACCATCGCCATGCCCAGGCCCTGGGCGCGCCCCTGGTCCAGTTGCAGGCGGTCGAGCACGGCCTGCACGTAGTTGGCCAGCGCCGCGTGGCTGACGCGCACGCCCTTGGGCTGGCCTGTGGAGCCGGAGGTGAAGATCACGTAGGCGGCCTGCTGCGGGTCGATGCTTCGCGCCGGCGCGGCCGTGCTGCCCTGCTCCGGGCCGCCGGCCGGGATCAGCGTGGCGGGGGTACCGAAGGTCTCCAGCAGCGCAACGTCACTCACCAGCACGCGGCGGACGCCGTTGTCGGCGAGCAACTGGCGCAGGCGCTCGGCCGGTTGCGCCGGGTCCAGCGGCACATAAGTGGCCCCGGCCTTGAGCACGCCCAGCAACAGGAGCACCCACTGCGCGCTGCGCTCCTGGCAGAGAGCGACGCACTCGCCCTGGTGCACCTCGCTGGCGACCAACGCGTTGGCCAGGCGATTGCTGCGCTGGTCCAACTCGGCGTAGCTGTAGCGGATACTCTCGTCCTGCACGGCGATGGCGTCCGGCTGTGCGGCGACCCGCGCGGCGAACAGGCCGAGCACGTCCTGCTGCGGCCACAGCCGGGTTTCGCCACGACGGCGCGAGGCCACCGGGCGCGGC
>NZ_JBGLYK010000395.1:0-2371 GCF_047304025.1 Pseudomonas sp. Pseusp97
GCGCGGCGACAGGCCGAGGGCGAACGCCGGCTGGGTTCGAGTGGCTTCCACCAGGCGCAGCACGTAATCCACCAGGGCATCGCTGGCGCGTACTGCCAGCACCTCGCCCTGCAATGCCTGCAACTCCTGCGGATCGAGCATCGGCTCCAGGCGCGGCAGCAGATCGCGACGCGCCTCGCCCAGCAGCAGGGCCTTCTCGGCGGCGCGGCCGGGATAGCCCAGCGACAGGCGCATGAGGAAGCGGTCGAGCTGGGACTCAGGCAGCGCGAAGGTGCCGCCCTGGGTTACCGGGTTCTGCGTGGCGACGACGAAGAAGGGCTCGGGCAGCGGACGGGTCGCGCCCTCGATGGTCACCTGCCCTTCCTCCATGGCCTCGAGCAACGCGCTCTGGCTCTTGGGCGTGGCGCGGTTGATCTCGTCGGCCAGCACCAGTTCGGAGAAGATCGGCCCGGGATGGAAGACGAACTGCCCGGTGTCCTTGTCGAACACCGAGGTGCCCAGCACGTCGCCAGGCAACAGGTCGGAGGTGAACTGGATGCGCTGGAAACTCAGCCCCAGCACCCGCGCCAGAGCGTGGCTCAGGGTAGTCTTGCCCATGCCGGGCAGGTCCTCGATGAGCAGGTGACCACGGGCCAGCAGGCAGGTCAGCGCCAGCCTCACCTGCACTTCCTTGCCGAGCAGCACCTGATCGACTGCCTTCAGACAATTCTCCAGCTTGGCGTGCATCCTGACCCTCTCTTCCCCGGAAAACTCCGATCCTACTGATCAAGGACGGAGCATCAAAGGCTTCGACACATTTAGTCCGCAATCTGTGATGTAGAGCGGTGATCCAGAGTGCTCAGCGCCCCAGCAGGCGCTCCGCCAGCCAACTCGCCGCCGGCCCGAGCCGGCGCTGCCGGGACCAGATCACGTCCACCGCCACGCGGCGCGGCCAACCCGCGACCTTCAGCTCCTGCATACGCCCGCTGGCGAAGCGTCCTACCATCCAGCTGGGCAATTCGATCCAACCGAAGCCCAGTACCGCCATGTCCAGCAACAGCAGGTAGTTTGGCGCGCTCCAGCAGCGGCCGCCGAGCATGGGCGCGGCGTCGTCCAGGTAGGTATTCAGGCGCAGCGCGCGGTAGGCAAGCAGGTCTTCGCGCTCGACCCGTTCGCGGCCGGCCAGCGGATGGTCGCGGCTGACGAACAGGCCGAACTCGGCCTGTTCGCTCAGGGTCGCCGAGCCGATGTCCGGCGCGTACTCCGCCTGCGCCGCCAGCAGGCCGAGGCTGGCGCGGCCCTGTACGACGAGGTCGAGCACGTCGCTGTCCTCGGCGATCAGCCATTCGAACTCAAGGTCCGGATAGCGCGCGTCGATCTCCGCCAGCCGCGCCTCGAATTCGGCGGACTGGTAGGTGTCCGACATTGCCAGGGTCACCCGCGACTCCAGTCCCCCGACGAGCTGGTGAGCCAGTTGCCCGAGGCGATCATTGGCCATCAGCACCTCCTCCACGCGCCCGAGCAGCGCATGGCCGGCCTCGGTCAGCCTGGGCTGGCGGCTGCTGCGGTCGAACAGGGTCAGGCCGAGGTCGATCTCCAGCCGCGCGATGGCCTCGCTGACGGTGGACTGGCTCTTGCCCAGCTTGCGCGCGGCGGCGCTGAACGAGCCCAGGCAGGCGGCCTCGGCGAAGGCCTGCAGGGATTCGGGGGAATATTGCATCGTGGCGCTCTCTTCCATCGGTCAAACCGATGGTATCCAACTTAGATCCAGCCGGTCGACCGATGACAATGGCGCCGGACCGACGGAGTCGGCCTGTATCCTGACTGTCTGGAGTTACCCATGAGCCCGAAGAAAACCCTGAAGGAACGGATGTTCCACGCCGTCCTTTTCGAACTGCTGGCGGTCGTCATCTGCGCACCGACCCTGGCCTGGCTAATGGACAAACCGCTGGGCCACATGGGCGCCATGACACTGATGTTCTCGGCCATCGCCACCGTGTGGAACATGCTGTTCAACGCCGCCTTCGACCGCGCGCAGAATCGCATGGGCTTTTCCCGCACCCTGCCGGTGCGCGTCCTGCACGCCTCGCTGTTCGAACTGGGGCTGATCGTCCTGCTGGTGCCGCTGGCCGCCTGGTGGCTGTCGGTGAGCCTGCTGGAGGCTTTCATCCTCGACATCGGCCTGGTGCTGTTCTTCCTGCCCTACGCGCTGGTGTTCAACTGGGTGTATGACGTGCTGCGCGAGCGCTGGGTGGGTCGCCCTCAATCCGCCGCTCAAGCGCACGGCTGAACCTTGTAGGAGCGAGCTTGCTCGCGAACGGATTTCCAGGCAGCGAATGAGCGGTTGGGGGGGGGGGCGCCCGCGCCGCGCGAGAAAAAAAAAAAAAAAAAA
>NZ_JBGLYK010000396.1:0-2347 GCF_047304025.1 Pseudomonas sp. Pseusp97
TGGTTGGACGGTGCGCCTGGAACTGCCGCTCAGCCCCGCCAGGCGCTGACGAACCCGGCCGGGTCCAGCGGCGCCGGGCGGCGCAGCTCGCCGACCGGCGTGCCGAGGTAGATGAAACCGACGATGCGCTCGTTCTCGGCCAGGCCCAGGCCTTCGCGCACCAGCGGATCGAACGCCAGGGCGCCGGTGCGCCACATCGCCCCCAATCCTTCGACGTAGGCCGCCTGGATAATGCCGTGGGCGGCACAACCCGCCGCCAGCCACTGCTCGATCTCCGGCACCTTGGGGTGGTCCTGCAGGCGTGCCACGGCCACTACCAGCAGCGGCGCGCGCAGCGGCATGGCGCGGGCCTTGTCCAGCGCCTCGGGCTTGCCGTCCGGCTCATTGGCCGCCACGGCGCGGGCGAACAACTCACCCAGTTCCCTGCGCGCCTCGCCTTCCACGGTGATGAAGCGCCAGGGGCGCAGCTGCCCGTGATCGGGCGCACGCAAGGCGACGCGGAACAGCCGGTCCAGTTGCTCGGCGGACGGTGCCGGCTCGCTCAGGCGGGCATGGGACACACGGTTGAGCAACGCGTCGAGAGCCTCCATGGGCTGCCTCCAGTCAATCTCGAAAGCCGCCATTGTAGACGCAAAGGGTTCGCATTTGCCCGGGAAAGACAGCGCCCTGCTTCTGCGCCGCACTTGTAAAGGGGAACGGCGTCACGCGGTTTACTCTGGGCAGGCGGCAGGTAAAATGGCCGATTCCCACTGGATTCAGACCTCAGCGCATGGCCCTGCCGACACTTCGTACCCTCGGATTCATCATCGGCATCTTCGTGATCACGCTGGCGGTCGCCATGCTGGTCCCCATGGCCACGCTGCTGTATTACGGCCGCGCCAACGAACTGCACCCGTTCATCTGGTCGGCGATCATCACCTTCACCTGCGGGCTGGGCCTGGTCATCCCCGGCCGCCCGGAGCAGGTGCACCTGCGCCCGCGGGACATGTACATGCTCACCGTGTCGAGCTGGGTGATCGTCTGCTTCTTCTCCTCCCTGCCCTTCATGTTCGCCCGGCACATCAGCTTCACCGACGCGATCTTCGAGAGCATGTCGGGCATCACCGCCACCGGCTCGACCATCCTCAGCGGGCTGGACAAGATGTCGCCGGGCATCCTCATCTGGCGCTCGCTGCTGCACTGGTTGGGCGGCATCGGCTTCATCGCCATGGCGGTGGCGATCCTGCCGATGCTGCGCATCGGCGGCATGCGCCTGTTCCAGACCGAATCCTCGGACCGCTCCGACAAGGTCATGCCACGCTCGCACATGGTGGCCAAGTACATAGTCGGGGTTTACGTCGCCATCACCATCGCCGGCACCCTGGCCTTCTGGTGGGCCGGCATGGGCCTGTTCGACTCGCTCAACCACGCCATGTCGGCGATTTCCACCGGCGGCTTCTCCACCTCCGACCAGTCGCTGGCCAAGTGGCACCAGCCGGCGGTGCATTGGGTCGCAGTGGTGGTGATGATCCTGGGCAGCATCCCCTTCGTGCTCTACGTCGCCACCCTGCGCGGCAACCGCAAGGCGCTGATCCGCGACCACCAGGTGCATGGTTTCCTCGCCCTGCTGGTGTTCACCTGGCTGGTGATGGGCACCTGGTACTCGGTAACCTCCAGCCTGCCCTGGCTGGACGCCTTCCGCATCGTCGCGGTGAACGTGACCTCGGTGGTCACCACCACCGGCTTCGCCCTGGGCGACTACAGCCTGTGGGGCCACTTCTCGATCATGCTGTTCTTCTACCTGGGCTTCATCGGCGGCTGCTCCGGCTCCACCGCCGGCGGCATCAAGATCTTCCGCTTCCAGGTGGCCTATACCCTGCTGCGCGCCAGCCTGTACCAGCTGATCCACCCGCGCGCGGTGATCAAGCAGAGCTACAACGGCCATCGCCTGGACGAGGAGATCGTGCGCTCGATCCTGACCTTCTCGTTCTTCTTCGGCGCCACCGTCGGCGGCCTGGCGCTGGGCCTGTCGTTCCTCGGCCTGGACTGGATGACCTCGCTCACCGGCGCGGCCAGCACCGTAGCCGGCGTCGGCCCGGGCATGGGCCCGATCATCGGCCCCTCGGGCAACTTCGCCTCGCTGCCGGACGCGGCCAAGTGGCTGCTCTGCGCCGGCATGCTGCTGGGGCGCCTGGAGATCATCACCGTGCTGGTGCTGTTCACCCCGGCTTTCTGGCGGCATTGATCGCCTCCACCGCCCAATTTCGAGGCGAACACCTCGTAGGATGGCGTGGAGCGCCGCGCTAACCCAAACACCCCGCCCACGCACCAAGGGGTACGCGGGAGTGTGTTATAAACAAAAGACCCA
>NZ_JBGLYK010000397.1:0-2341 GCF_047304025.1 Pseudomonas sp. Pseusp97
GGCGGAGGTCGCCGGCCGCGCGCGAGGCAGGCGTGCGCGGGCGGCGGTCTTGAGCTTGGCGCAGATTTCCTCGGCGTAGGCCTGCATGCCCTCGGCGATGCCCAGGCGCGGCTTGGCGATGAAGTCGATGGCGCCCAGTTCCAGGGCGCGCAGGGTGGCTTCGGAGCCCTTCTCGGTGAGCGAGGAGATCATCAGTACCGGGGTCGGTCGGCCCTTCATCAGCTTGTCGAGGAAGGTCAGGCCGTCCATGCGCGGCATTTCCACATCCAGCGTGATGACGTCCGGAGCGTGCTGCTTGATCAGGTCGCGGGCGACGAAGGCGTCGGGCGCCGCGCCCACCAGTTGCAGCTCCGGGTCGTTGTGGATGATGTCCTTGAGCAGGCTGCGAATCAGCGCCGAGTCGTCGACGATCAGGACCTTGACGGCCATCGGGCCCCCTCCGTTCAGAACAGGTCGATGCTCCCGCCGCGCTCCCGGCGGGAGAGTTGCTGGCAGTACTGCCGCTCACGCTGCAGCACCGTGTCGTTGGCCAGGGTGCGCAGCTTGCGCACCAGCACGCGGCCGCTGGCCGGGAAGAAGTAGACCTTGCGCGGGTAGACGTCGAGCAGGTCCTGGGCGGCCAGCGCGATGCCTTCCTGCGCGAGGTACTGCAGGACGAATTCGACGTTGCGCTGGCCGACGTCGGCGCTGAGGTTCTTCAGCACCGAGCCGCCACCGAACACCTTGGCTTCGAAGTGTCGACGCTGGGCGCCGCGACTCATCAGGCCGTTGATCAGCAGGTCCATGGCGTGCACGCCGTAGCGCCCGGAGTTGGACAGCAGGCCCTGTACGCCGGTGTCGCCGGGCAGCATGAAATGGTTCATGCCGCCCAGGCCGCTGCTGCGGTCGCGCAGGCACACCGAGACGCAGGAGCCGAGCACGGTGACCAGCATCAGCGGCTCGGCGGTGACGTAGCATTCGCCGGGCAGCAGCTTCACCGCCTCCATGCCGAAGCGCGGGTCGTAGTAGCGATTGGGTTGGTCCAGGGCTGCGCCCATCAGTGGCTCCCCACCGCCTGGTAGGTGGTGCGCCCGACCGAGCGCACCAGGTGGCTGGCGTGGACGAAGTTCTCCGAGTGGCCGGCGAAGAACAACCCGCCGGGCCGCAGCAGGCGCACCATGCGTTCGAGCAGGCGGGTCTGGGTCGGCTTGTCGAAATAGATCATCACGTTGCGGCAGAAGATCGCGTCCAGGCCGGCGGGGATGCCCCAGTCCTTCTCCAGCAGGTTGATCTGCCGGTAGTCGACCATCTCCCGCAGCTCGCGCACCACCCGCGCCTTGCCGGTATTGCCGCCGGTGCCGCGGAGGAAGAAGCGCCTCTTTTGCGCGGGGCTCAGCGCCTCGAGACGCTCCAGCGGGTAGATGCCCTGGCGCGCCTGGCCGAGCACGCCGGTGTCGATGTCCGAGGCGATCAGCTCCACCGGCGGGCTGAAGCTGCCCAGTGCGTCGACCAGGGTCATGGCCATGGAATAGGGCTCCTCGCCGGTGCTGGAGGCGGTGGACCAGAAGCGCAGCGGCTGGTGGTCCTGCAGCTGCTCGGCGGCGAAGCGGCCGAGGTGGTCGAAGTGGTGTTTCTCGCGGAAGAAGGCGGTGAGGTTGGTGGTCAGTGCATTGACGAACTGCTGCCACTCTTCTTCGTGGCTCTCCAGGTAGGCGAAGTATTCGGCGAAGCTGCCCAGGCGCAGGCTGCGCAGGCGCCGCGAGAGGCGGCTGTAGACCAGTTGCTGCTTGTTTTCCGAAAGACTGATGCCGGCGTGCCGGTAGAGGCGCTCGCGCACCTGCTGGAAGTCCCGGCGGGTGTAGTGGAACTCGTGCTCGGGGGCGGGCAGGTTGATCGACATCGGCTTGTCTCGAGGGTGAGCAGATTGCGTAGGGCGCATAATCCGGCACGGGTTATCCGCCGCGATGGCGGATAACGCCGTTGGCGTTATGCGCCCTACATCTGGGGTTGACCGGGAAATTCCTTTGCGAGGCTTTGCCCTCTCCCCAGCCCTCTCCCTGAAGGGAGAGGGAGCCGTTCGGCGTTGCCGGGAGTTACGGTGTTCCGCTTGATGCCAGACAGTCCCCTCTCCCTTCAGGGAGAGGGTTAGGGAGAGGGGCTTTCAGCAATTCTCAATGCCGTGGATATCGCCTGACCATCCCTGGCCCGCGCGCGGCCACCGGCCCTCCCATTGCTCCGGTCGCCGCCATCCCTTTCAGCCCCGCCCGATCAGAACTCTTCCCAGTCATCCTCCTTGCCCTTGGCACGCACTGCCTTGGCCACCCCGCGGGCGGCGCGCGAGGTGTGCGCGGCCGGCTCGCGC
>NZ_JBGLYK010000398.1:0-2341 GCF_047304025.1 Pseudomonas sp. Pseusp97
CCATTGCCAGGCGGCGAGGGCGAGCAGCGCCAGCAGCCCGGCGATCACCAGGCGCGGCAGCCACTGCGGCCGTTCAGCGGGCAAAGTCGCTGCGCTCCGCATCGGTCAGGCTGTCGCCGGGCTGGCTGCCGGTCATGCGCAGCACGGTGCGGTCGCCCTGGGCTTCGTGCAGTTCGATGCGCTGCACCAGCTCGCCGCCGGCGATCTCGATGCTGTCGAAGATCTGCTTGAGCAGCACCGCGCGCGGGGTCAGGGTGAGTTTCCAGTCGCTCGCCTCGCCGCTCAGGGCGAGGTCGAAGTCGCGCTGCAGGCCGCTGCTGTCGCCTTCCAGTACGGCGAGGAACAGGCGGTTCTGCTGCGCGCTGGCGCTGCGTTGCGGCAGTTGCTGCCAGCCATCGGCGTCGCGCCGGGCGATGCCCTGCTCGTCAATGCGGTAGTCCTGCTTGAGTGGCGTCTGCAATAGCCAGAGCAGCCCGTGCTGCTTGGCGAGGACGAAGTGGCCCTTGCTCACCAGCGGCTGCGGCAGCGAGCGCAGGTGCTTCTCCTGGACGAACTCCCCGCGCACCACCGCCGGCTTGCCGAGCTGCGCGGCCAGTTGCGGCAGGTCGAAGGCTTGGGCCAGCGGAATGCTCTTGATGAACAGAGTCAGCAGGCCGCAAACCAGCAGGGCGCGCTTCAGCATGCTTCGGCCTCCAGCGCGCGCTGCACGGCGTCGATGAACACGGCGGGCGAGGCCATCTGCATCTCGCGGCTGGCGATCTCAACCGCCACCTGCGTGCTGCTGGCGCGGGTCAGGCGCTCGCCGGTCTGCGCGTCGCTGATCAGGTAGTTGATCTTCAAGCGGTTCTCCCACTCCACGAGGTCGGCGCGCACGCTGATGCGCTGGCCGAAGCGCGCGCCGCGCACGTAGCGCAGCTGCAGGTCGATAACCGGCCAGGCGTAGCCGGCTTCGCGCATCTGCGAATAGTTGTGGTCGAGTTTGTCGAGCAGGGCGCAGCGCGCGACTTCCAGGTACTTGACGTAGTGGCCGTGCCAGACCACTTCCATCATGTCGACGTCGAAGAACGGCACGAGGATTTCCACCTCGGCCTGCAGTACCCCGGCCTTACGCATAGAGCCCCCAGTGGCGCGCGCGAATGCGCTCCAGGCACAGGCGCAGTTCGCCTTCCAGCGCGCGATCCTCGATCAGCGGCGGGAAGTCCCGGCCGAGCTGCTCGTGCATGCCGCCCAGCGGTGCCGGCAGCGGGCGCGCACCGGCCTCGCCGCAGCGCAGCCAGACGCCCTGTTGCGCGGCCAGCAGGGTGGCGGCGGCGACCTGCTCGGTCAGCTCCAGGGTGCGCAGGGCGTCGCGTGCGGCGATGGTGCCCATGCTCACCTTGTCCTGGTTGTGGCACTCGGTGGAACGCGAGAACACGCTTGCCGGCATGGTGTTCTTCAGCGCCTCGGCGGTCCAGGCGCTGGCACCGATCTGCACGGCCTTGAAGCCGTGGTTGATCATCGCGCGATCCGCCGGCGCGCCCGAAAGATTGCTCGGCAGGCCGTGGTTGTAGCGGGTGTCCACCAGCAGCGCGAGCTGCCGGTCGAGCAGGTCGGCGACGTTGGCCACCAGGTTCTTCAGGCTATCCATGGCGAAGGCGATGTGCCCGCCGTAGAAATGCCCGCCGTGGAGCACGCGCTCGTCCTCGGCGTCGATGATCGGGTTGTCGTTGGCGCTGTTCAGCTCGATCTCGATGAACTGCCGCAGCAGGCCCAGGCTGTCGGCCAGCACACCGAGCACGTGGGGAGCGCAGCGCAGCGAGTAGCGGTCCTGCAGGCGGTGCAATGGCTGCGTCGGCGCGTCGATGGCGAGGTCCTGGCGAATCCATGCGGCGACCTGCATCTGCCCCGGATGCGGCTTGGCGGCGAACAGGCGTTCGTCGAAGTGTTCCGGGTTGCCCTGCAGGGCGATGACGTTCAGCGCGGTGATCCGCGTAGCCAGCCTGAGCAGATAGTCCGCGCGCGAATAGGCAAGGCAGGCCAGGCCGGTCATCACCGCCGTGCCGTTCATCAGCGCCAGCGCTTCCTTGGGCCGCAGCACCAGCGGCTGCCAGCCCAGTTCGGCGTGGACCTCGGCAGCACTGCGACGCTCGCCGCGCCACAGCACTTCACGCTCGCCGGCGAGGGTCGCGGCGACATAGGACAGCGGCGTGAGATCGCCGCTGGCGCCGACCGAACCCTCTTCCGGGATCAGCGGCAGGATGTCGTGTTCGAGGAACGCGTGCAGGCGCTCCAGCAGCTCCAGGCGCACGCCGGAAACCCCGTGGCTCAGCGAGCGCAGGCGCGCGGCGAGCACGGCGCGCAC
>NZ_JBGLYK010000399.1:0-2302 GCF_047304025.1 Pseudomonas sp. Pseusp97
TGGGCTCGTTTTTGTTTAAAACACACAGGCTCGCGAACCAACCCCGCAGCGGAGTCGGTTCGCGAGCAAGCTCGCTCCTACAGTCAAACCTCAGTGATGCCCGCCACCGCTCTGCTCGAATGTCTCGATCAGCGCCACCTGCATCCGCGAATGCACGCGGATGAACCAGCGCCAGAACACCGCGATCACCAGGGCGGCGATCAGCGCCACCACTACCAGCAGCTCGCCCGGCGGCAGGATGCTCGAACTCAGCGCCGCGAGCAGCAGCATCATGCCGCCCAGCGACAGCAGCGGGATCAGCTCGGAAATCACCCGGCGCACCCGGGCGGTGTGGCGCCCGGCGCTCTCCGCCTTCACGCCCATCTCCGCCAGCAGCATCGCCAGCGCCTTGAGCTTGCGGTAGGCGGCGATCAGGAACGGCAGCGACAGCAGCAGCGCGGCGCCCCAGATCAGCGCCTTGTGCAGCGCCTCGTGCTCGACGAAACCGGCCAGCCACTGTGACAGGCGGTCGGCGAAGAACGCCAGGCCGAAGAAGATCGCGATTACCAGGGTCAGGTTGACCCCGACCTGCAGCAGGATGCGGCGGATCATCCCAGCGAGGATCGCCTTGTCGCCGCGCGGCTTGATGCTGCGCAGCCACTCGCCGTAGAGGCTGAACACCCGCACCATCGGCGATGGCAGGCTGCGGCCCAGGTACAGCGCCAGCGGGTCGGCCGAGCGGATCAGGTAGGGCGTCAGCAGCGTGGTGATGGCCGATACGCCGACCACCACCGGGTAGAGGAAGTCGCTGGTCACGCCCAGGCTCATGCCCAGCGCGGCGATGATGAAGGAGAACTCGCCGATCTGCGAAAGGCCCATGCCCACGCGCATCGAGGTGCGCCCGTCGTTGCCGGCGATGAAGGCGCCAGCGCCGCAGGACAGCAGCTTGCCGGCGACCACCACCAGGGTGATCACCAGGATCGGCGCGGCGTAGTCCACCAGCACCTTCGGGTCGATGGTCAGGCCGATGGCGACGAAGAAGATCGCGCTGAACATGTCGCGCACCGGCTCCATCAGGCGTTCGATCTGGATCAGCTGGCGCGACTCGGCCATGATCGCGCCGATCAGGAAGGCGCCCAGGATCATGCTGTATTCCAGCTTCACCACCAGCAGGCAGAAGCCGAAGCACAGGCCCAGCACCGTCACCAGCAGCATCTCGTTGCTCTCGAACTTCGCCACATAGGCCAGCAGGCGCGGCACCAGCAGGATGCCGACGACCAGCGCGACGACCATGAACAGGCTGAGCTTGCCGACCGTGGAGAACACCTGGTCGGCCTCCACCGTGCCGCTCACGGCGATACCGGAGAACAGCGCGATGATGCCGATGCCGAGGATGTCCTCGATGATCAGCACGCCGAAGATCAGCTGGGCGAAGCGCTCGTTCTTCATCTTCAGGTCGCCCAGGACCTTGATGATGATGGTGGTGGAGGACATCGCCAGGATCGCGCCGAGGAACAGCGAATCCATGGTGCTCCAGTCGAACAGGCGGCCGATCTCGAAGCCGGCCCAGATCATCAGGGTGATTTCCAGGAACGCGGCGATGAACGCCGTGGCGCCGACCTGGAACAGCTTGCGCAGGGAGAACTCCAGCCCCAGGCAGAACATCAGGAAGATCACCCCCAGCTCGGCGAGGGTCTTGATGGTTTCCTCGTCGTGCACCAGGGCGAAGGGCGGGGTGTGCGGGCCGATGATCACCCCGGCGATGATGTAGCCCAGCACCACCGGTTGCTTGAAGCGATGGCAGAGGATGGTGACGAAGCCGGCGATCAGCATGATCACCGCGAGGTCCTGGATGAAGTCGATGGCATGCATGGTCGGCGGTCCTCGCGGCGGGGTGGTCAGGGGATCGCGCGGCTGACGGCCTCGCTCAGCGAAGCCTACCATCCGACTCTTCCGACAGGCGGTTCTGAAAGAATCAGTAACAGACTGATTTGGAAAGGGATTCATCCGCCCCCATATCAGGGGTACGCCCAATACAGGGCAACAGCACGAAACAAAATCCGGCTGGCCCTCCAGGGCAGCGGTCGGCAACATGACGTGCGTCGTATACCAACCAAGAGAATGACAACCATGAAGCGCTTTCTCAGCCTTGCCATGGCTTTCTGTGTCGCCGTGACGCTCAGCCTCGACGTCAACGCCGCCAAGCGTTTCGGTGGCGGCAAGAGCATGGGCTCGGCGCCGAGCCACCAGACCCGCCAGGCGCAACCCAGCGCCGCGCCGAATTCCCCGACTGCCGCAGGCCCGGCCGCGACCGGTGCTGCCG